>JAQWCN010000172.1 GCA_028705955.1 Eubacteriaceae bacterium | reverse complement strand
CCCCGGAGGGACGGGGCTTCTATGCGTAAGATGGAATCTTATGCAATGCTGGCATCAAAAATCATACCGATGGATTTTTTAAGCAATGCGTTAAAATCGTCGTCGGTTTGATGGACGTTTAGCCCTTCGGTGAGGGCACGGGAGAAGCTGGCGATCAGGCCAGGATTCTTGGCCAGTAATTCGCAGGATTTTTCCCGGGTATAGCCGCCGGACAAGGCAACGCAGCGCACCACATGGTCGTCGGCGATAATATCGGAGTAGAAGCCGTTGACGTTTGGAAGGGTCAGCTTAAACATCAGCAGGTCTTTTGTACTGAGTTTGGCCAGATGTTTTTTGACTTCTTCTTTTAAAATTGTTTCGCAATCGGCTTTGCTTTCACTTTTAATGTCCACTTCCGGTTCGAGGATGGGAACAAATCCCGCGTCGATGATTTTATGGCCGATTTCAAATTGTTGGGCGATGATATCGGCGATGCCTTCGTGGTTGGCTTCGTGGATGACCGAACGCATTTTTGTGGCGAAAATATTGCGCGCCTGAGCCCGCTTCATTAAGTCGTCAAACTGGGGAATGGGTTTCATAATCTGGACGTCGTCCTTCTGATCGGCCAGGCCTTTGTCCACTTTTAAGATGGGCAGAATTCCCTTTTGTTCCCACAGAAAATCGGCAGAGTATAAGCCTTCGATTTTCCGGTCCATTGTCTTTTCAAACAAAATGGCAGCGAGAATATGGTCACTGGTAAATGAAGGGCTGGTGATGATCCGGGTCCGCATTTGGTGGACGAGATCAAACATTTCATCATCGCCGTGATACTGTTCTTCCGGGATACCGTAAAGGCGTAGAGCCTTGGGTGTGCTGCCGCCACTCTGATCGAGCGCTGCAATGAATCCACGGTCGTGAGCCATACGTGCCAATTGTTTTTCATTCATAAAATTATACCTCCAGGTGCCGGCTGCAAAAGCCAGTGTCAAAATTGAAAGACAAAAGGATCTTTAAATTTGCGCGAGAAGAAGATCCTGATGTCAGATGGGAGCGGGAATGTTTGATGCATAATAGAGAGATAAAACAGGTGAACCCGCGATCCCTTTTTGGGCTGTGAAATCTGTTACAGCCGCAAACAGTTGGTTTCATCGGGAACGTTCAAGTCCCGATGAATTCATTCTACATCCAAAAGTTGAAAAAGACAAGCCCTTTCACAAAGACCATATTGGACAAATTCGTTCCCTTTTAAATTGTTTAAGAAAACAGGACAGAGTTAAAAAAATCCGTCACATCAAAAAAACCTGCTTTGCAGGATGCAAAGCAGGTAAAGGGGGGGCGTTACTGAATGCGGGAAATGAAATCGGCATACGCTTCGCAGCCGTGTTCATGGATGTCCAATCCTTCAATTTCAACGATGCGGGGGACACGGAGTTTCCCGAGTTTCTTCATAATGAAGAAGAAGATGCCGGAAGTTCCGAGGGCCCAGGCTGCAACAGAGACGACACCGACAAACTGGGTGCCGAGTTGGGCAAAGCCGCCGCCGTAGAACAGGCCGAGAACAGCGTCTTGGGTTCCAGGCATATAATTGGCAAACAACCCGACAAGGAGTGTTCCCATGACGCCGCAGCCGCCGTGAACGGAGATGGCCCCGACGGGATCATCGATGCGCAGCTTGGTATCGATAAAGGGAACGAGCAGTGCGACGACGATGCCGCAGATGATGCCGACAATGATCGATCCATTGAGGGTGATGACCTGGCAGCCGGCGGTGATACCCACCAGACCAGCCAGCACACCGTTTAAGGTCATGGAGACATCGGGCTTGCCGTAACGGATCCAGGTGAAGAACATAACGGTGAGGCCGCCGGCAGCAGCGGCGAGGTTGGTCGTCATGGCGATATGACCGATATCATCGGTGACACCCAGGGTAGAACCACAGTTAAATCCAAACCAGGCAAACCAGAGGATGAAGACGCCCAGAGCCCCGAGGGTCAGGGAGTGACCGGGGATTGCGTTGGCACTGCCGTCCTTATTGTATTTTCCAATCCGGGGACCAACCATAAAGGCGCCCATCAATGAAACCCAGCCGCCAACCGAGTGAACGGCGGTTGAACCGGCAAAATCGACGAAGCCCATGTTAGACAGGAAACCACCGCCCCAGATCCAGTGGCCTGAGATGGGGTAGATGACAAAGGAGACAAAAGCAGAACACAGGCAGTAAGCACCAAAGCGTGTCCGCCCGGCCACAGCACCGGAAACAATGGTTGCGGCGGTCGCACAGAAGACCGTCTGGAAGAAGATAAACAGTTCCGGGGAAACGGTGTCACAGGCATTAATGGAGGTGGCGTTAAAGAAACCGCTTAGCCCCATAAAGCCGTTGCCAGCGCCAAACATGACGGCATAACCGACAAACAAGAATAAAATTGAACCGATCATGAAGTCAACAAAGTTTTTCATCATGATGTTCCCGGCGTTTTTGCTCCGGGTAAATCCTGTCTCGACCATGGCGAAACCAGGTTGCATAAACATAACGAGCGCTGCGCCTAAAAAGACCCATACGGCATCTGCCAATTGTTGTGTATTCATTTATTAATACCTCTTTCTTTTCATATTTTCATAATGGAGTAAAAAAATAAGGATGTCCTTTTGTCAGCCGGCCGCTGGGTGCCGCCGGAAGAAAGGATCATCCCCATTGATGATTGCATTTTTCTTTCTAATTCCTGATTCTTTTTTAATTCAATACAGGGGGCCAAAAGGGATTAAATGGCATCGGGGCCGGTTTCACCGGTACGAATCCGGATAACATCCGAGACGTCGAAAACGAAGATTTTTCCGCCGCCGATTTCGTCTGAAGGGAGTTTTTCGGTCAGCAGTTTGACAATGATATCAGCGGTTTCGTCATCGGTGATGGTCTCAATTTTGATTTTGGGCAGGAAATTGACCGTATACGAGGTGCCGCGGTACGATTTCTTAAAGCCTTTTTGATTGCCGTAACCCATGATGTTGCTGATCATCATCCCCTGGACATCGCAGGTGTTCAGGATATCTTTTGCTTCTTCCAGCAAATCTGGATTTAAAACAATTTCCAGTTTTTTCATTATGTTTCTCCTTTTTTTACAGCTTCCCGGAGAGCTGCAAAGTGAGTAGTGATTTTGGGGCAGAAATCCGGGTCTGCCCGCGGTCTTTCAATGAACAAAAAAGGCGGGTTGGAAAGGATTTTGTTCCTTGCCAACTCGCCTTTGAGTTTGTCGGGTGATTATTTTATTTATACGTAGAACAGCAAATCTTCGTAAATTGGGTATGGCCAGTATTTTTCACCAACCATGGCTTCCAGTTCGTCGGCGGTTGCCCGGAGGGATTCCATGGATTCAAGCACATCGTTGCAGTAGAAATCGGCTTGTTCCTGAACCGCTTCAATGCCCTGGGCTTTGATGACAATTTCGTCCAGGTTATCGATTTTCTTAACCAGGGAGCCGGTCAGTTTGGAGGCTTTGGTCAGCAGTTCTTTTTCAGCGGTTTCGTCCACATCCAGTCCCAGTGTTTTTTTCTGGGCCAGGGATTCGGAGAGGTCTTTGACACAATCCATACAGGCCGGTGTAATCTGGCGTTTGGCCATGGAGAGCATGGTCAGCGCTTCGATGTTGATGGTTTTGGAATATTCTTCCAGATGGATTTCCTGACGGGCTTTCATTTCGGTGCTGGAATAGATATTGTGTTTTTCCATCAGATCCATGTTTTTCTGGGAACAGTATTCTTTAAAGGCTTCCGGTGTGGTCTT
>JAQWCN010000171.1 GCA_028705955.1 Eubacteriaceae bacterium | reverse complement strand
TCATGGCATCCAAAATGATTGCTCCCCGTTCTTCCTGAAGGCTGTCTTCTTCTTCCCTCAAAAATCCCAAATCAATTTTCAGCAAATCCACCGGCATTTTCTTCAGCACGTTCAAAGAGGAATAGCCGGAGCCAAAGTCATCCATAAAGACGTCAAACCCCTGGCTGTGGAATTCTTTCGCAATTTTTTGCATCTTGGCCGGATCGTCCATGTAAATGCCTTCTGTCACTTCGACTTTCAGCATCCCCGGTGCGACCGCTTTGTCCTGGCAGGACCGGATCAAATTGTCCAGCAGTTTTTCATTTTCAAAATCCAGCCGGGAAAAGTTGACCGAAATGGGCACGACGGGTTTTCCTTCCTGCTGCCAGCAGGCGATCAAATCCAGGGCCTGAAGACGGACGGCGGAATCCAACTCCACAATAAAACCGTTCTTTTCAAACTGGGGAATAAAACGCCCCGGGGAGATTTCGCCATACTCCGGATGCTTCCAGCGAACGAGCGCTTCAGCCATAACGGTTCGCCCGGTTTTCAGATCCACAATGGGCTGCAGCAGAATAAAAAACTGTTTCTCTGTCAGTGCCTCTTCCATCTGATCGGAAAAACTCTGTTCCGTCATGATTTCTTCCCGCAGGGAATCGTCGTAATAACTCCAGAATTTATTGTAATCCGATTGGATGGATTCCATTGCCATTCTGGCCCGGTCACACACCACATCCACCGGAAGCTCCCGGTCTTCAATCAGATACAGGCCAATGCGGAAACGCAGATGATACTTGACCGAAGGCCGGACGTACACCACCGCTTCGTTGCTCAGCTGCCCCGTCTTAAAGGCTTCGTGGGGCACGCAAAAGGCAAAGTGATCCGATTCCAGCCGGCCGTAAGTTCCCACTCCGCCGACCCGTTTTGCCACAGTCTTGCCCACCTGGGCCAGCATTTTATTGCCTTCCACGGATCCAAAGCGTTCGTTAAACAGTTTAAACCGCTGAATATCGATGATCCCCATCACAAAGAGGGTGTGAGGCTGCTGTTCCATCAACTTTTCCGTCGCCAGCAAAAACCCTTTCCGGTCCAGAAGACCGGTCAGATTATCCAGATTCTTGTCGGCACTTTGAAATGAGAAATATATCATGGTTGTAATCAGCGAACTGGCAAAACCCATCATCAAATACTGATGGTAAACGGCCTGAATCCCGCCCAGCACGATTGTCAGCACCACCGCCATATGGATGGTTCCCTGCTGAACCGGCGTGACAAACCGGTTGCCTCTAATCATAAAGACAACGGCTGTCACGTAATAAAAGGCCGCGTTGATCGTAAGCAGGATTGTCGAAACGCCCCGCTGATACAGGTTGTCCGGCGTCACGGACATGACCCAGCCATTAAATGGACTGAGCAGCACCAAAATAATGCAGACCGCCACCGGCAGATACCATAACCAGGTGATCCTGTTTTGTTTGCCGGTGAGCATAAACACATAATCCGTCAGCAGACACGGCACGATAAAGCCCATCGCCAGATACGCTTCGTTGACGGCGTAGACCGCAACCGTCGGGACCTGGCTGTGATTCCAAACGAGCACCACACTTGCGATGTCCAGGAGAATGGAGGAAAAAATGATCCAATAATAAGCTGTAAATTTCTTCATCTTGCGGGAATGGTGATCGTGCTGAGGCAGTACATACCCCCCTAAAACCATCATTAACATAACGCCTGCTAGATCAAAATGAATGATATAATCTGTCACGGTGGACCCCCTCTGGTCGATTTATGGATTTGATGAATTCTTTTTATTCGGTTATACTGTATTTACATTAAATTTTAAACATTGTGAGGCATAAAAGTGCATTTAAGACCAAAACCCTGGGCCCGGCCCGAATTGGAAGCCAGCCCGATTTTTATTCCGGAACCCTGGGAAAAACGGGGCTCCTGGAACACCCAGTACCTTCGTCCAAAACAGCCCCTGTATCTGGAGCTGGGCTGCGGCAAAGGTGGCTTCATTTCCCAAATGGCCGCTGAACACCCCAAAAACAATTATCTGGCTGTGGATATGATCGATACGGTTCTGGGCCTGGCCCGGCGCAAAATCGTCGCTGCCGCCGGCTGCGAGGCTCCGGACAACATCCGGATCACCGCCTGGGATATCGCCCGGCTGGAAGCCATTCTCGGCGGCGGCGACCGCGTTCAGGGAATTTACATTAATTTCTGTAACCCCTGGCCCCGACACCGACAGCATAAAAAACGGCTGACCCATCCCCGGCAGCTCGCCCAGTACCGCTGCATTTTAGTTTCCGGCGGAACGATCCGTTTCAAGACAGACGATGATCAACTGTTTAACGATTCCCTCACCTACTTTGAAAGCTCCGGTTTTCGCCTGACCACTGTCATCCGTGATCTGGCCGCCACTCCCCTAAAAGATGACGTTTCCACCGAACACGAAGCCATGTTTTCCAAGCAGGGGATTCCCATCAAATGTGTGGAAGCCAAGATGGTGTCAATGACTTAAAACCTTTCGTAAAATTTAAAAAATAAAGTAGTGATATAGTTTTCTTTTTTTATTATACTCTGATTGTTGTAAAAAAACAAGCGCATTCCGATGAATGCGCCTGTTGAAATTAATTTCTATTTATCGATTATAATGACCCGAAATAACCGTCGTTTAAAATTTCCACTTCCAGGTGTTCGTCCCCGAGAAAAGAGTAGATCCGGGGAACCCGTTTGTTGACCATACAGACCACTTCGTAATTGATCGTTCCCAGGCGTTCGGCCAAATCTTCCACCGGCAGATTTTCCCCGAACAGTTCCACTTCGTCGAAGAGTTTAACCCCCGGCACGTCGGTGACATCCACGGTGCACTGATCCATGCAGATATTGCCCACCACCGGCGCCAGATGTCCGTTAATCCAAACCTTGGTGCCCTTTCCGGAGAGCATCCGGGTGTAGCCGTCGGCATAGCCCACGGGCAGTGTGGCGATGAGCCGGTCTTCTTTGGCGATGTATTTTCTGCCGTAGCCCAGGGAATCTCCGGCGTGAATGGTCTTGAGATGCACAATGGTGGTTTTAAAACTCATCACCGGCTTTATGGGCAGATTTTCTTTTTGAACTTCTTCGGAAGGATAGAGCCCGTACAGGATAATTCCCGGACGCACGCCATTAAAAACGGTCTTGCCGAAATCGATGATGGCCGCGGAATTTTCAACGTGCTTTAACGGAATATTAATGCCCCGGCTTTTAATGTCCCGGACGACATCCATATAGCGTTTCATTTGCAGCTGGGTAAAGGATTTATCCTTGCAGTCCGCCGTGGCAAAGTGGGTGAACAAACCGTAGAGTTTGATCCCCGGCAGTGCCGCCAGTTTTTCAATTTCATCCGCTGCTTCATCCCACCGGTAGCCAATGCGGCCCATGCCGGTATCCACTTTGACATGCACCCTCTGAATGCAGTCATTCTTTACGCAATAGTCCGAAAGGGCTTTGGCAAAATCATACTGGTAAACCGCGGGTTCCACATCCCATTCCACAAGATCCGGAATGGCTTCTTTTGGGGTAAAGCCCAGCAGCATAATATCGCTGCGGTCAATTCCCCGCTGGCGCAGGGCGATGGCTTCGTCCAAAAAGGCCACGGCCATCATATCAACCCCTTCGTCCTGCATGGTTTCGATCAGATCGACCCCGTGGCCATAGGCGTCCGCTTTCACCACGCCGATAATTTTTGCCCCGGGCCCCACCCGTTTTTGAATCGCATGGAGATTCGTTACAA
>JAQWCN010000170.1 GCA_028705955.1 Eubacteriaceae bacterium | reverse complement strand
TGTCCGTGTTTTTTTCTTTACCGATAATTCCTTTTTCAATCAATTGATCCCTGTGACGCTTCAATTGATAAATATCGGCATAATTAGAAAGAAATCCTTCCCGGACCAGCGCGTCAACCAAAGTTCCACCCAGTCCCATAATGTTCATACAGTCAATGGATGCAAAATAGGCGATGGTCCTGGAAAGCTGGGCCGGACACGATGGATTGATGCAGCGGATATCCGCGGTATCCTCTTCCCGGATCAGCGGCTGACCGCATACCGGGCACGCTTCCGGCGCAATAAATACTTTTTCCGGCAGTTTAACACAACCATTTAATTTAGGAATGATCTCCCCGCTTTTAAAAACCTTGTATTCACCGCCGATTCCGACCGTCATATTGGTGATATAATCCTGATTATGAAGGGTTGCCCGGGAAACACTGGTACCGCAAAGTTGTGCCGGCTGACCCGTTTCCCGATCATGAAAGACCCCGGTAAATGTCAGTTTGCCTGTCCGCCCCACATCCACAATGATTTCATCCATGACCACAATCCGTTCTTCTGGTGGATATTTGTAGGCAATATGGCCCGCACTGTATTTTGAACCCGCGGGGAAATCATTTCTAAACGGGATATGATCGATTTTAATCACTGCGCCGTCAATATCATAAGGCAATTGACCCCGCATTTCTCCAATGTGATCAATCGCCCGGACAACTTCTTCGGCGGTGCTGCAAACCCTGTGATGAACAACCGGAACGCCTTGTCCTTCCAAGATATCCAAGCCCTTTGTGTGGCTGTCCATCAACGCATCCGGTCCGCGCTGCACATTAAAAATTAACATATGCAGACCTCTTTCCCGGGTTAGCACCGGATCGAGCAGTCGCAATGTTCCGGCCGCCAGGTTTCTTGGATTGGCCGCTGTTTTTTTTTGTTCTTCCTCCTGCTTCCGATTAAACCGCTCGAAGTCTTCATGCCGCATAAAAACCTCACCCCGGACTTCCAGGGAATCATAAGGCAGATCGATAACCCGCAAAACGTCCAGAATTTCCAGAGCATTGGCTGTCACATCAACACCCACCTGACCGGTCCCCCGGGTTACCCCCAAGACAAGATGCAATTTGTGATCGTCGCTTTGAGTGTATCGCAACGCCAGGCTAAGTCCGTCGATTTTAGTTTCGACCGAAAAGAGACAACCGGGATGAACCTCCTGAACCTTAGTCACCCATTCAACAACTTCACTCTTTGAAAAAACATCCTTAATCGAAAGCATGGGCACATCGTGGGTCACTTTATCGCCGTTTTCCTGTTTTAACGATTCTCCGATCTTCTGTGTTGGAGAATCCGGCGTAACCCAATCGGGGTGAACCTTTTCCATGTTTTTAAGCCGCAGCATCAGCTGGTCGTATTCATAATCGGTAATGGTTGGTGCATCCAGATTGTAATACCGGTTCATATGTTCATCGATGGTTTTTACCAGCACTTTGTAATCTTGCTTTGAATCTGTCATCCTGTTTCCTCCATCAATCGACCGGTGTAACGTAAGAAGGATCTAATTTTTTGATTCCTACCCCGGGGAAAGCAATTGACAACTGGTTTTTCTTGACTTCAACCACTGTTCCAATTCCAAATTTTTTGTGTTTAACTTTTTCACTCAGATTAAAGCCTGTTTCACTTCCCCGAACAATTTTTTCTGACTTCTTCCTGGCTTTTTTTCTGCCAAACGTTAAATTATCAGAAAACTGATGATGGGTTTCCGCTTTAATACCGGCCTGCTGAATCGTCACACTCCGCAGTTGATTGCGGTTCATTTCAACGCATTCCTCTGGCAGTTCCCGCAAAAAACGGGATTTAATTTGTGGTGTTCGCCGGCCATAGTTCATGCGTTCGGCGGCCCAGGACAAGAACAATCGTTTTTGTGCCCGGGTAATCCCCACATAACAAATCCGCCGTTCTTCTTCCAGCTCATCTTCATCCTCAAGGGATCTTGCGTGGGGAAAAATGCCATCTTCCATCCCCGGCATAAAGACCACGGGAAATTCAAGGCCTTTGGCGTTATGCAACGTCATTAAAAGCACTTTTCCTTCGTCGCTTTCATAATGATCTGTTTCCGATGTCAACGCCACGGTTTCCAAATACGCCGTGATGCTGGTATCATCACTGTTCTTTTCAAATTCTGCCGCAGACGAAACAAGTTCCCGGAGGTTTTCAATCCGGTTTTCTGCTTTTTCCATTTTACCGAGCTTCAGCATATCCATATACCCGCTCGCAGTGATAACATGTTCAATCAATTGGCTGATGGGTTCTGTTTCCGCCGCCTCTGCCAATTCCGCCATCACCCCGGCAAAGTCTTTCACTTTATTCTTGACCCCTGAAGAAAGATTGGGAACTTCCTGATAATGCCCGATGGTTTCCATTAGGCTCCATCCCTTAAATTCTGCAAAATCCAGAAGCTTGGTGATTGTTGCACCACCGATTCCCCGTTTGGGCACATTGATCACCCGCTGGCATCCCAAATCGTCCGCGGGATTAACCAGAACGTGAAGATAAGTAACAATATCCTTAATTTCCAACCGGCTGTAGAACCCGGTCCCGCCCACCAGTTGAAACGGAATATTCTGACGTAGAAAAGCTTCTTCAAAAAGCCGGGACTGGACATTCGTCCGGTATAAAATAGCACAATCGCCGTAGGTAAAATGCTCTTCTGACCGCAGGCGTTCCACTTCTTCAGCCACATAACGGGCTTCGTCATAACCCTGATCAAATGAAGAAAGGACAATGGGTTCGTCCCCGGGATTATTGGTCCACAGTTTCTTTTCTTTCCGTCCATGATTATGAGCAATCACCTGGTTAGCCGCCTCTAAAATCACCGGTGTGGACCGATAATTTTCTTCCAGTTTAACAACCTTGGCATCCGGATAGTCTTTTTCAAAATCCAAAATGTTCCGGATATCTGCTCCCCGCCACCTGTAAATACTTTGGTCATCATCCCCGCATACACATAAATTGCGGTAACCGGATGCCAAGAGGTTAACCAATTCATATTGACTGTGATTCGTATCCTGGTATTCGTCCACTAAAATATAGTGAAACCGGTCCTGGTAATGTTTAAGGACTTCCGGCTGGGTTTTAAACAGCGTGAGGGTATTAAAAATCAAATCGTCAAAATCCATGGCATTGTTTTGCCGAAGCGCTTCCTCGTACCGGCGGTAAACCTGAGAAACTTTTTCTTTTCTAAAATCTCCCGCCGCTTTTTTTTCATACTGACTCACATTCCAGTAATGATTTTTGGCATCCGAAATTTCCCCGATCACATAATTAAATGGATACATTTTATCGCTCAGGTCCATTTCCTTGGCAATGAGTTTATACAACCGCTTTTGATCATCGGTGTCATAAATCACAAAGTTATCACCATATCCCATGAGTTTCCCGTAAATTCGCATGATCCTCGCACACATAGCGTGGAATGTTGACATCCATATCCGGTTGCTTTCCGGTACATTCATACCGGCAATTCTCTCCCGCATTTCACCGGCTGCCTTATTGGTAAAAGTAATCGCCAGAATTTGAGAAGGCCATGCCAGCCCTTCTTCTATAATATAGGCAATGCGATGGATAATGGTCCTGGTTTTTCCGGAACCGGCTCCCGCCAGAATTAAAAGCGGCCCCTCTGTGGTGGCCGCTGCTTCCCTTTGTTTTTCATTTAATCCATCCAGTAAACTCATTGTTCCTCCGTAAATCGAATCTGTCCGTCGTAAACACTTTTCAGCACCCG
>JAQWCN010000169.1 GCA_028705955.1 Eubacteriaceae bacterium | reverse complement strand
CAAACAGTTAATAATTTACAAACGTACCCGATGCCTGCCACAATCCCAGATGATACCATGACCGCCATTACAAACTGTGATGACGATATACCAATTAATAACTTTGCCAATATTTCATTCGATAATAGTACCAACAGTTGGACTTTTGACCCTGACGCCTATGTACTTATCGACAAAACCGCAACCCCAACAGTAACGCCGACTCCTTCCCCCAGTCCAACAGTTGCACCAGATCCAACCCCAACCGCAACGGATGGCGGGGGTGATTCGGCCGGATGGTTGGAAGCAATCTATAAAAAATTGGTTGCGATGGATGCCCAGTTACAGTCCTACTGGAAGCAGTTGTTCACTGATTTTAACCTGGTAAATGATTATCTTAAAAAATTAGCAGCGAATGCAGTTGGTTCGGGGACTGATGCTGATGGTGATGGTGCAGATGATGGGATTGTTGGTAATCTTACTTCTGGTTTTAAAGCGTTCCTGGAGTTTTTACGCTCGGCCCTGGTTCCAACACTTTCGCTTAATCTGGATGATCTTAATAAAATGCCGGATAATTTTGGTAAAAAGTTTCCTTTTTCTTTGCCTTCTGATATTTCTAAGATTATCGGTGTTATCAAATCGGATCCTATTACCCCTGTTTTTGACTTTATAATACCCCTCAGTTATGTTGGTTTTTCTGATCTTGATTATCATCTTGATCTAAATACTTTTAATGATGCCGCTACTATTATCCGTACTGGTCTTTTAATTGTGTTTTGTTTGGGGCTCGGTTGGAAAACTTATGATTTATTATCCGGGGGTGGTTAAATTTGATTGCAGATATTTTTATATTAATTTTTAATTTATTTATTTATCTTTTTACGGGTGTGATTACCTGGTTAACAAATATTCTTCCGGATAGTCCTTTTACTTCTCTGGATTTGTCTTTTCCTGTAACACTTGTTGGTTATATTAATTGGGCTTTTCCTTTTGCTCAAATTTTATTAATTTTAGGGGTGTGGGCTGCTAGTGTTGGTGTTTATCTTTTTATCCGTCTCATCATGCATGTTCTTCACCTGGAATAGGAGGTTTCATGTATTTATTACTTTATTTGATTTTATTAGTCCCTGGTGTTGTCTCTTCGGTCCTGTTGGTAAAAGATCATTTGAAAAGAGGGTGATTATATGATTCGTTGTTATACAGGTGTCCCTGGTTCCGGTAAAAGTTTGCATTCTATTCGTTTGATTTGTGCTTACCTTGAAGATGGTAAGAATGTTATTGCTAATTTTCCTTTACGCGTCAATAATTTAAAAAATATGCATGGTCACTATTATTTTGTTTCCAATGATTCAATTACTACTGATTATTTGATGGCTTTTTCAAAACTTTATCACCGGATGGATTGTGAAAATCAAACGCTTTTACTGATTGATGAAGCATCTGTGAAATTTAATTGCCGTACTTATAATGATCCGGATCGTTTAAAATTCCTATCTTTTATGGCCCAACATCGCAAATATGGTTACAATATTGTTTTGGTTTGTCAAAATATGCGCCAGCTTGATCGACAGATTAGAGACCAGGTAGAAATTGAAGTGCATCACCGGAAAGCAAATAATTTTAGACTTTATAAATGGTTACCGTTCAATCTTTTCATTGCAATTGAACGTAATGTTGATATTCATGAGAAAAATGAACATGAATTCTTTTTGTATTCAAAAAAATATGGGAGTTTGTATGATACGTTTTATGAATTTGATTCTTCAATTATTAAACAACCTGATAAGACTCTTGCATTGGCTATAAAAAAATCTGAATTAATTCCCCGTTGTCATGCTGACTTAAAAAAGCAAGTGGGCACTGCCCGCCGGATTTCGGGGTGGCCCCGCCGGGGCCCCGAAACCGCCGGCCAGCGTCCCACTACTTGACATAAGTCACATTTTACGGGGATTGTACTATTTTTAGTACATTATTTTATGCAATCACTACATAAAAATGTAGTTCAGATTAAACAATTGGGGAATGAATATTATAAAGTTACGGTCTGTAAAAATATTATTACTGGTCATGTTGGTGATCAGGATAGAGTTAAAAAAGGTGAAGCAGGACATGATAAAAAGCTAAAACATTCTTTATCCAGGACAAAAACCCAGGTATTTGAAAAAGCAATCTGTAATGATTGGAACTGGTTTTGTACTTTAACATTAGACGGGAGCAAGTACAAAAGGGATGATCTTGATACATTCATAAAAGACTTAAGTCAGTTTATAAGAGATAAACGGAAAGAATATGGAATATCAATTAATTATCTATTGATTCCTGAATTACACAAAGACGGCAAGAATTGGCATATGCATGGCTTAATATCTGATATTCCATCATCTGAAATTGAACCGCATCCAAAAAAATCTTTATCGCAAAAGGGTTATATTAATTGGGGGCCTTATCTTGAAAAATTTGGATTTAATTCTTTTGGTGCTATTCGTGATAATGTGCGTTGCGCTCTTTATATCACTAAATATATTACAAAAGGTATCAATGCCAATGATGGCAGAATTAATAAAAAGCTTTATTATTGTTCACGTGGTTTAAAAACGGCGCCTAAGATTTGTGAAGGTCAGTTAATTAAACCGATTGATTTTGATATGGCCTTCAAAGGCTTGTATTCTCAATCCATGTATGTAAATTCAATTGAATGGTTTAAGGAGTATTTTCAAACTTATGAAAAAGAGGAATAAGAAAATGCATTATAAAAAGTTATTGGAATTAATTACTAAATTGTCCCAGCGAGAGAGGAAGCAATGAAAATTGGAATAAACAAATCCGACGTTTTATTAAAAAAGGTGTAAGAATTGCTAATTTAAGTTTACATTTTATAAAAGAATCAGTTACCAGGATAAATAATATGCATCGTAAAATACTTAATTATCGTACTTCTCAGGAAGTTTTTGATTCTTATATTGCCATGGTTTAATTTTTACTCTTATTTACTGACATTTAATATTGCAATTTTCCGGTGTAAGTTGTAAAATTAATTGACAGTAAAAATACTAATTAAATATCCCGGTATCCATGCCAGGGAAAAGGAGGTAAACATGGATTTTAGTTATAAGTTTGTAGGTTATCAGATTTTGAATTTTGACACGAAAGAAGGAAACAGAATTGACGGTGTTAATATTTTTGTTCTTTGTAAAGATGAAAATGTTAATGGATACAAAGCAGAAAAGAAATTTATTTCCCGCCAGTCCATTGATAAGATGCGGATTAACCTGGAAGCATTGATCAATAAATCTGTTAATATTTTTTGTGATTTTAAAGGGCGTCCGGTTGCAATCCAGGAGCTTAAATAATGGACTCTTTTCAAATCGTAACCGCTGAAACATCAATAGCGGGTTTAATCTTTGGTGGCATCTTAGCACTTATTGCAACATTTGAATTAGGCAAGATGCTTAAATAAAGGATTGGGGGAAGTCATGACAGAGGATTTACTTAACACTTTTGTATCTTACACGCTTTTAGGCTTTTCCCTTGGAACAGGCTTATGGTTGTTTAGTTTTGCACTTCGTTCAACTGTTGTTGCATTTCTAATCTCTATAAAATAAAACAAAGGAGACCAAAAAATGGAAGGAGGAACTACCGTGGGAGCAGCAGATTTAACCAGTATCCAGACAATTTTTACGGATGCAGCGACTCAATTAGGCGGAATGCTCGTACCAATCATGACGGCTGGTGTTGTTATCGTCATTGGCATTGCAGCTTTCCAGCTGGGAAAACGGCTTTTTAATAAATCAACA
>JAQWCN010000034.1:6683-15824 GCA_028705955.1 Eubacteriaceae bacterium | reverse complement strand
TGTGCGGGGTCCGGGTGATCGCTTTGCAGTTTGCGATGATGTATATTCACACGGTGAATGGCGTGGCTGTTGTTTTCCCGATTACCTGGGTGACCACGAGCATTTCCATTGCGGTTTACTATTTCAGTGGGCGGTGGAAAAAATCGGAGTGGATTACTCAAACGGATCAACAAAAGGCCTGACAGGAATAAGCGTGATAAATAAAATTGGTCAACACAATGAAGAAATCCTGCAAGGATGGACATGTCCTCTTTGCAGGATTTTTTAATTTGATCAAAAATCCGGGGATTAGGTTTCAAGAGCGTTCCATAACGTTACAGTCTTGAGAATAATAATTACAAAAAAGAAGCCGTAAAGCTGTAAAGGAAAACACTGAAAACAATGGTTGCAGCAAGGTTTCTTTGCATGCAAATTTATTTTTAAAAGGAGGTATTGACTGTTCCGTCGTGATATGCACTAAACTAATAGATAAGTAATTGTTTGAAAAATAAACAGGAGGTTATGATGGATAATTTTACATTTTATAGTCCAACTTATTTTGTATTCGGTAAAAACACAGAAGACCAGACAGGTGCTTGCGTCAAACGTTTTGGCGGACACAAAGTTTTGATTCATTACGGTGGAGGATCTGTCGTTCGTTCGGGTTTACTGGATCGCGTTAAAAAATCCCTGGAAAAAGAAAACATTCCTTATGTTGAACTGGGTGGAGTCAAAGCTAATCCCCGTAGCGGTATGGTCTACAAAGGAATCGAACTGGCTCGTAAAGAAAAGGTAGATTTTATTTTACCGGTTGGCGGCGGTTCCGTGATCGACTCCGCCAAGGCCATTGCCTTTGGTGTACTCTATGACGGTGATTTCTGGGATTTCTACGATGAAGCGAGACCTGTTACAGAAGCCCTTCCGGTTGGCGTGGTTCTGACTTTGGCCGCGACAGGCAGTGAAGGTTCGACCGATGCAGTCATTACAAAAGAAGAAGGGATGTACAAACGGTGTGTCGACGGGGACATCCTTCGTCCATTGTTTGCCATTATGAATCCGCAGCTTACCACAACCTTGCCGCCGTACCAGACTGCCAGCGGTATCAGCGATATCATGGCACATTGCATGGAACGTTACTTCACGCACAGCAAAGAAGTTGAAACAACAGACCGTTTGCTCGAAGCCGTCATGCTTACCATGGTTAAAGAAGCCAAACGTGTAATGGCAGAACCAGACAATTATGAAGCCCGGGCTAATATCATGTGGTGTGGAACCATTGCCCATAACAATATGACCGGGGTAGGACGGATTCAAGACTGGGGAACCCACCATATGGAAAACGAATTGTCTTCCACCTATGGATGTTCCCATGGTGCAGGACTGGCGATTCTCTTCCCATCTTGGATGAAATATGTGATGAACCTGGACATTAATCGGTTTGCTCAATTTGCAGTCAGGGTTTGGGGCTGCCAAATGAATTTTGAAGATCCATCCGTAACGGCAAGAGAAGGCATCGAAGCGTATCAGAATTTTATTCATATGCTTGAATTGCCGACATCGATCAGTGAAATTGGTGGAAAAGAAGACGATATTCCGGCTTTGGCCCAGAGTATGTTCCACAATGCTCCCAATCATGGCAACTTCCTGAAACTGACAGAAGACATTGCCAAAGAAATTTACCGGATGGCTCTTTAATAAAAAAGGAATGTTTTTACCGGAGGACTTGCCATCCGGTAAGAGCGCTTCCTCATTGAACAGAATGAAAGAAGAAGGAGAGTTTATGAGACACTATGGTTACATTGGGCAGGATGATGATTTTGTCCTGACCCAAAAAGACGGGCAATTGATGTCCGGATATCCCATCGGCATTATGCTTCTGAATGTAAAGTATCCGATTTTTCCCGGGAATGTGGCGAATGCAGGAACATTTGATTTTCCGGTCCGCTACGCAAAAGTATTGGGTGTGGATTCTCCCAGGCTGCATACCCAGGACCCAACGATTATCGAAGATTTAACAAAAGTTGGGAAAGAACTGGAAAGTGATGGGGTTCGGGCTATTATTTGTTCCTGCGGTTACTTTGGTTACTGGCAGGAACAACTCCGTGAACGTTTGAACGTTCCTGTGTATTGTTCCAGTTTAACCCAAATTCCATTTATCAAAACGGGGTTGAAGAAGAATCAAAAAATTGGCGTACTCTGTGCGGTAACCCGGGCGTTCAAACCGGAGCTTCTGCGCTGTTGCGGCGTGGATGATCCCTCGTGTCTGGTTATTAAATCCATGGAAGACGCAAAAGAATTTTCAGCCATTCCCCGGGATCGCAATTATATGAACAACCATATTGTGAAACAGGAAATGATCGAAGCTGCAAAAAAGATGGTCAAAGAAGATCCGGAAATTGGCGCAATTCTTTTGGAATGCAGTGACATGCCCCCGTATGCCGCGGCCATTCAAAATGCTGTCAACCTGCCGGTATTTGACTTTACAACACTGATCCGATGGGTCCACTCATCGGTGAGCAGAATGCCATTTTACGGTTTTGTCTAAAGAAACCGGATAAACAATCTCTTTCATATTTTATTTTTGTCTGAACCGTTTAGATAAACGGTTCAGACAATGAGGCTTACTGCATATTAATTTTTATGGGAATCTGGTGCTTGACATAAATATTATTGTCATTGTAATCAAAGATAGAGGCTTCAGCAATCACTTGGGTGAGGCAGGGCCCCGCGATTTGATAGTTATTTTCTGAGATATTGTTCAAAAGAATTTGGACTCCCCGACTTTCCTGGGCACTATCCATCGCGGCATATTTTTGATACAGGCATAAATAGGTTCCGGGATCAATGGATGATAAGGGAAGGCCATATTGCCGGTCGTTGTGAAGTTGAATAAAAGCACCGCTGCAGATAAATTGATTATGTAATAAGGATGCTTCAGAAATAATGCAGCCCACTTGATGAAATAAAGCGAGAGGAACATTTTTATCCATAAAAATAGATTTGATTTGGTTCAGACCTTTTTTCCACGGAGAACCCTCGGAGTAATCCCGATGGAGATCATAACTGTCGATTTGATGAATAAACGCTGTACGGCGTGGAATATAATCAATGAAAATGGTGTTGAGAACCGGCGGGTTTTGAATTTGTTTGCAGCTGTCCAGCTGATTGACAAGCGAATCCCGAAACACTTTGTATTCAGCAATTTTCGCGTTGACTTTATCAATCTGTTCACCTAAAACAGCTTCGAATATTGAGATGTTTTTCGTACTCATCATCAGCTTAATTTGTTTGAGTGAGAGGCCGGCGCTTTTCATACTTAATATCATTTCCAACCGCGGCAGTTGTTTGGATGAATAATACCGGTAGCCAGTTTTTTCGTCGATATGGAATGGGGTTAAAAGACCCATGTCGTGATACAGCCGCAAAGTTCTTTTGGAAATATTATACATTTTTGCCAAAGTACCAATAATGATGTATTCTTCATTTTGTAAGGGATCGTTTTCCATTCGTGGGACCTTCTTTCGTTTCAACCAATCATAGCATTATTTTGAAATGAAGTAAACAAATCGATTGTTAAAGGCTGTGTTTGAGAATAGCAAATCTGAACTTCAGCCAAAAAATAATTAAGGATTGTAATAAAAGAGAATTCAATAATGCGTTCTTTTATCATAACATGATAGAATAAAATTTATTATTGAAAATGATGACAGTGAATAAACCGAAACAAAGAATAAGGGATTTGTTTGAAATTATTCACAGGAATAAAGAAATTCAGAGGGGAATAAAGAAAGGTAATACAAGATGAAAAAAGAAAGAAAACCGCTGTTAAAAATGGTTGAGCCGGTTGTGTTTTTCCCGGCATTTATCGTTATGTTGGGTGTGACGATTATTGGCTTTGTCAATTATGACGCTTTACTCAATGGTTTATTAACCGTTTATCAGTGGGCGACAACCAACTTTGGCTGGATTTACGCAGCCATTACAGTAATCAATTTGGTGATTTGTTTAATATTATTTGTTCATCCGGTGGGTAAGATCCGCCTGGGAGGAAAAGATGCAAAGCCTGAATTAACCGGTTTTGCATGGTTTTCCATCACGCTGACCAGTACCATTGGGATTTCCTTGATTATGTGGGGAAGTGTTGAACCCATTGTTCATTTTACAAATCCGCCTGCTTTTGCCGGCGTCAAAGCCCTTTCCGAAGGAGCCGCAACTTTTGCACTCAGCACCGGGTATATTCACTGGTCTTTTAATCAATATGCACTTTACACTTTTGCCGCTGTTGCGGTAGCAATTGCCCATTTTAATTATAATCAACCGCTAACTGTTGGCGCAGGGATGTATTTTGCGACAAAAGGAAATAAAACGGCCGGAAAATTGGCAGATGCTTTGTGTTTGATCGTTATTGTTGGCGGGGTTGCGACATCCCTGGGGATTGGAATTACCCAGATTGCAACAGGACTGAATTATTCTTTTGGAATTCCCGTCAATTCACTGGTTAAATTAGTCGTGGCACTTGCAATTATTATTACCTATACTGCGGCCAGTATTTCCGGAATAAAAAAAGGGATTTCCGCGATCAGCAAAATCAATGTTTGGATATTCTTTGGCCTGTTGATTTTTGTTTATCTGGTAGGGCCGACCCTGTTCATTAATAAGCTGGGATTGCAATCTTTGGGAGAATGGCTTTATAGTGGACTGAAACGGACGCTAATGCTTGGGCCAATTACCAATGATCCATGGCACGATAACTGGACCATCAATTTCTTTATTGCCAATGCAGCATACGCGCCATTAATGGGTGTGTTTTTAGCAAAACTTGGAAAAGGCCGGACCATCCGCCAGTTTGTGGGTGTTAATCTGGGAATCTGTTCAATCTTTAATATTGTCTGGTTTAATATTTTTGGCGGCGCATCGATTTATTCCCAGCTTCACGGATTGGATCTGGCAGCGATTATGGATGCCAATGGGCTCCAGAGTGCGGCGTTTGCGTTTTTCCAGTCATTGCCGGGCGGCGTGGTGATTGTGCCAGTTTTCACAATTGCTATTTTTCTGTCCTTTGTGACCATGGCTGAATCCATGTGTACATCCATGTCGGCGCTGAGTATGAAAGGCGGCCTTGCGGCTAATGAAGACGAACCCAGCAACGGACTTAAACTGGTTTGGGGTGTTTTTGTCGGCGCATTGGCCTACTTACTCCTTGGCTTAATGGGTGTGGATGTTATTAAGTACACTTACATGGTCTTTGGTTTCCCGATATTCATTGTTATGGTGGTGACCATTTATTCATTGTGTAAATTTATGTTCTTCCCGGATTTTGAATTAATTAAAACAATTAAGAGTCAATTTAAAAAAGGAGATGGTGGTGAAGATTCAGGCAGCAATGGAGAAAAGACACCAGATCAAGAGGTACCGACAGACAATGTCAATGGTGTTCTCGAACAAAAAGATGGTGAAGCGGTTTTGGAAAAAACACCTGTAGAAGCGCTGACAACTGAAAGCATCAATACTCAGGGCATTTAATTTTATAAAATAATAGGGAGGTATTATTATTATGAGTTATATGGAAAGAGTCAACCGGTTAAAAGAACGCGTATTAAACACACGACCAGAAATGGATTTGGAAAATGCAGTGATTGCGACAAAAGGATTTGAAGAATCCGAAGGGGAACCCTGGGTTGTTCGCAAGGCTTATTCGATCAGAAAACAATGTCAGGAAAAAACAGTTAAGATCTGGGATGATGAACTGATTGTTGGGACATCTGCCAGCAAACAGCGGGCTGGATTGTTGAATCCGGATACGTGTTGGTCTGTTCTGGATAAAGAGTTTGATACCATCAACGAACGGGCTTACGATCCCTTCTTTTTGACAGAAGAAGATAAAAAGCGCTTTACAGAAATAATTAAACCCTATTGGAAAGGCAAGTCAACCTATGAACAATGGATGACTCAAATCCCCGACGAAACACGGTCTCTCCGTGATGTCGGTGCCCTGTTTGTTGACCGGAAAGGAGTCCGGGGATGGGGCGAAACGACGGCCGGTTACGAAACCATTATTAATGAAGGGATTGAAGGCATTCGGGCTCACATTAAGCAGGTGCGCGATACGCTGGATATTGCCAAGGCGGGCGATTATGAAAAGCAGGTCTACCTGCGGGCGCTGGATATGACGGCAGAAGGCATTGTTACCCTGGCTAAACGCTATTCCAGGGAAGCAGCCCGTCAGGCACAAGAAGCCAAAGATCCCAAACGGAAAAGTGAATTATTAAAGATGGCAGAAGTGTGTAACCGCGTTCCAGAAAAACCGGCCCGGACGTTTTGGGAAGCAATTCAGGCTATGTACATTTATCAAATCTGTATTTTTATGGAACAAAATGCGGCCAGTTACAATCCCGGCAGAATGGATCAATACTTATACCCATTTTATAAAGCAGATATTGAAGCGGGAAGAATCACACAGGAAGAAGCTCAGGAATTACTGGATTGCCTGTGGGTTAAATTTTCAGAACCGTGTCTGTTCCAGGACGAAGTGACAGCGCAATTTTCTGCGGGTTATCCGATGTTCCAAAATGTGTGTTGTGGAGGAATTGACGAACGGGGCAATGATGCGGTCAATACAATTTCCTACATGATGCTTCAGGCAACTGCGGAAGTACAATTGTATCAACCGTCCCTGTCTGTGCGCTATAACATGGCCCGAAACCCGGATAAATTTTTAAAGAAAATCAGCGAAGTGCTAAAACTGGGGTTAGGGTTCCCAGCCTTTCACAATGATGAAATCGGTATTCAGATGATGCTTAACAAGGGAATTCCATTGCGGGATGCCTGGAACTGGAATCCTTGTGGCTGTGTGGAAACAAACCTGGCCGGCATGCAGCGTTGTTATACCGCCTATGCCGATTTTAATCTGGGATCTGCCGTTGAATTTACGTTACTCAATGGGAAAAGCCGGAAATACGATAAATTGGCGTCTATTCAAACAGGAAATCCCAAATCCTTTGAGAATTATGAAGCATTTTTGGATGCGGCTAAGCAGCAAATTGCCTGGGAAATCCGCGCTCTGGTTTGCGGCAGCCATGTCAATGATTATATCGGACTGCAGCGGGTTTGCCCGACCTTGTCTTTGAGCTTTAAGGATTGTATCGACAATGCGGAAGATTATGCCTGGGGCGGTGCGAAATACAATTTAGGCAATGGCGTGGATGCCATTGGAGTTGCCGATTTAATTAACAGTATTTATACCGTTAAAAAATTAATTTATGACGATGGAAAAGTCGACTGGGATACTTTGCTGGATGCCCTGGATAAAGATTTTGAAGGATATGAAGATATCAAGCGGCTGTGTGACGATGTGCCGAAGTACGGAAATGACGACGCGGAAGTCAATGATCTGGCCTCAGATTTATTTACCTTTATTGCCGATGATATCGAAGATTTCAGCAGTCACTTTGGAAAAATGACACCAGGGATTTTACCGGTGTCAGGGAATACGCCGTTTGGCTTGGAAATTGGTGCGTTGCCTTCAGGCAGAAAGGCCTTTACTCCGCTGGCCGATGGCTTAAGCCCCGAACAAGGAACGGACATTGAAGGGGAAGGTGCGGTCATTAAATCTGTATCCCATATTCCGCATGCCCGGTTTACGCAGGGAACACTGCTCAATGCACGACTGTCGTCCGGATTCAGAAGCAATCCGCGCTCCACAGTGGAGATGATGAATTTTTTACGGAGCATGTGCACACTGGGTGTATTCCATGTTCAGTTTAATGTGGTGGATACAGAAACCTTGGTGGATGCCCAGGAACATCCGTCGGAACATAAAGGCCTCATGGTTAGAGTTGCCGGCTATACTGCTTATTTCACCGAATTAGGTGAAGAAACGCAAAACGATATTATTTCCAGGACAATGCATGACGGTTTAACAGGATGCTGTTAATGAGTTTCTGTCAGGCAGGAAAGGGATGATGCTATGACTGAGAAAACAGGAAGAGTATTGCGTATAGAGAAAATATCCCTGAACGACGGGCCTGGTATGAGAACAGTTATTTTTTTAAAGGGCTGTCCACTGAGGTGTGCCTGGTGTTCAACGCCGGAATCACAACAGTTTGAGCCAGAAGTGTATTATGTAAAAAAGAAATGTGTCGGATGTGGAAAATGCGTCAAAGCCTGTAAACAACAGGCTTTGACATTCAATTCAGAAAGCAAAACGGTTGTCCGCAACCGGACACGCTGTGTGAATTGTTTTGATTGTGTGGCGGTCTGTCCGACCTGTGCCCAGGGTTGTTATGGAAAAGATATGACGGTTAGTCAAGTGATGCAGCATGTTCACCGGGATGAGGTGTTTTATTTCCATTCTCAGGGAGGCGTGACGTTAAGCGGCGGGGATATTTTATGCCAGCCGGAATTTACCCAGGCTATTTTACAGGAATGCCAGGATTCCGGTATTCATACAATGGCGGAAATGGACATGTATGGCAATTATGATCGCATTGGGATGTTGCTTCCCTATTTGGATGCTTTCTTTGTAGATATCAAACACATGAATGGTGTGGAACATGAAAAATGGACAGGTAAAAAGAACGACAGCATTTTAGCAAATATTCGCCGGGCGTCGAAGGAATGTATCAAGGACGCCATTCATGTTCGGGTTCCCGTCATTTGGGGTGTCAATGATTCTGAGGAAAACATTCGGGAAACCATTGAGTTTTGCCGGGAACTTTCCAATTGTGCGGAACTGGAATTTCTGCCTTATCATCGTTTAGGTCGTTCAACTTACGATTATCTTGACCGGGAATATCAGCTTCCGGCATTGCCGACGATGACGGGAAAAGAAATCAGAGACAAATTGGCTTTTCTTAAAGGAATGGATTTGCCGTTTCCGGTTCACTTTGCCAGCAATGGAACAGAAACGGAATAAAACGGAAACGCCGTCGTTGGAAAATAATGAAAAGAAATGAAAGCAATCAAAGGATTATTCTGGAAAAGAGAGGTGGATTCAGCGTTTTATGTCTTATGATGAGGGAGGAATTAAAATGAATCAGTCCATCGATATTTATATGTTTCGTGAATGCCGGGGAGAGCATGCCCATGATTATATGCAGATTCTTGTCCCGCTTCAAAAGACGATGAGTATTGCGATTGAGAATATGCAGTACGAGGTAACAC
>JAQWCN010000034.1:0-6673 GCA_028705955.1 Eubacteriaceae bacterium | reverse complement strand
CCCCCATGAATTATGCTTAATTCCAACCGGGATGCACCATGAATGTGATTATTATGGCAAGTTATTAGCGCTTAATTTTTTGGAGCCGCCGGATGATAAGGACAGCGTTTTGCTGGCCAATCCGATTGTAGTGTCGATGCGCGGACAGATTCTCCAGTTGGTGGAGTTGATCCGCGTTGAACAGAAACAAAACCCGGACAGTAAATCAATCCGGTTTTTATATCATTTTTTATACAGCAAATTGATGGAAAACCACGAGCCTCCATCTATTCAATATATATGTGACCACTACGATTTGCCAATTACAATCAATGAGTTGGCAGAGATCGAACGCTATAATGTAACGTATTATAACGACTGGTTCAAGCAGCAAACTGGAGTTTCACCGGGAATATATTTAAGACGGACCCGGATCGAAAAAGCAAAAGAACTGCTCAAGGATACCGATTATAGTATGACAAATGTGGCGCTGCTTGTCGGTTATAGCAGTAATTCAACCTTTACCCGGGCGTTTCGGAGTATTACGGGCATGTCGCCTAAAACCTACCGGAAATCTGCAATGGCCAGGGAATTTGCATCGTAAGAAGTCGATGGCGCAATAAAAACAGCGATTCCCAATATATGTGGGGATCGCTGTTTTGAAATGGGAGGGTCAATTATCTTTTTGTTCTTATAAAATGAGTGTGTGTGAGGTAAATATCAGGATAAAAATGTTTATAGTGCCATGTGATAAATTTCAGAAGCAATTTCCTTGGTTAAAGGAATGAAATTGCCGTGGTTGGGAGCGCCGTGGAACATGCTTTCAACCAGTTTTGGAATGTCTTCTTCCTTGCCGCCGATTTCGGTAATGGAGATCGGCATGCCAATTTCTTTAATAAAGGCTTCGTAACGATCAATGCCTTCGTTGGCTGTCTTTTCAGGGTTTTGAAAATCCATTTCGCAGCCCCAGACTCTTACGGCAAATTGAGCAAAACGCAGCACGTCTTCCTTCATGGCATAACGCATCCAGGAAGAGAATAACACAGCCAGGCCGGCGCCATGAGAGCAGCCATAGGTGGTTGATAATTCGTTTTCCATGTGGTGGGTTCCCCAGTCCTGATCACGGCCGACACCGGTGATGTTGTTGTGGGCGATGGTTGCAGACCACATAATGTTGGCACGGGCTTCGTAATTGGTGGGATCCGTCATGGCTCTGCGGCCTTCTTTGATCATGGTCAGCATAACGGCTTCCAGCAGACGGTCGGTGAGTTCGACATCTTTGGTCTTGGTGAAATAGCGTTCCATGCAGTGGGCAATGATGTCGGTGATGCCGCTGGCGGTTTGATAAGGAGGCAGGGTTGTGGTGAGTTCCGGATTCATAATGGAAAACTTCGGACGGAGAATGTCGCCGTCTGCACAACGTTTGTACATCCCGTCTTCGTTGGTGACAACGGAATCTGTGGAGCCTTCACTGCCGGAAGCAGCGAGTGTGACAATGGCGCCAACAGGCAGGGCCGCTTCAACCGCTTTACCGCAGTAGAAATCCCAGAAGTCGCCGTCATAAGGAACACCCAGAGCAATGGCTTTGGAGGAGTCGATGACGCTGCCGCCGCCTAAAGGAAGCATAAAATCAACATTTTCTTTTCTGGCGAGTTCAATCCCTTCCCGGACCAGGCCGCTTCTCGGATTGGCTTTAACGCCGCCCAGTTCAACGTAGGCGATGTTTGCGGCATCCAGGGATGCTTTCACACGGTCCAAAAGGCCAGAACGTTTGACAGAGCCGCCACCGTAGTGGATCAGGACTTTATGGCCGCCGTATTTCTTAACGAGTTGGCCGACCTGCTTTTCCGTTTCTTTTCCAAAAACGAAATAAGTGGGGCTGTAAAAAGTAAAATTATTCATTAAAAAACCTCCTTAATGGTTTCATTCATATGTGATGACCTTATTATAAATGAATCCGGTTGGGGAGGTTTAGCTGATATTCTTTTTTTTTATGCCAAATCTCGTAAACACCAAGGTTATTTGCGAAAGGCATCGATATCGATTTGAAAGCGCTTGATGCGGTACTGAAGATTTTGTCGGCTCATCTGGAGCTGTTTGGCGGATTTGGAAATATTGCCGTTGTTTTGGGCTAAAATTTCACAAAGGGTATTGCGCTCCATATTTTTGAGTTTGCTGTTTAAGGATTGATCCGTGGATTCATTGCATTCTGGCGTCCGAAGAAGGATATTGGCCGCAGGGTCGGAGGTGTCTTTGCGCTCCGGAAGAAAGTTCGGGTTTCGGGGCAGATAGTCCAGGGTGATGTCTTCGGCGTCATCCGGTAAAATAATCATGGCGTGTTCGATGGCGTGCTGAAGTTCGCGGACGTTGCCGGGCCAGTGATAACTGTTAAAAACGGCCTGGGTTTCGAGGGCGATATTCCGGACGTTTTTTAATAATTTGCGGTTGCATGCCATAATAAAATGCTTGGACAACAAGGTGATGTCCTCTTTGCGTTTGCGCAGCGGCGGAATGTCGATATTGATGACACCGAGACGGTAAAACAAATCCTGACGCAGTTTTTTCTCCCGGATCGCCTGGGTGGGGGGAACGTTAATGCATGACAGCACCCGGACGTCCACTTTAATTTCGGAGGAGCTGCCGACCCGGCGGATCATGCTGTCCTGAAGCACCCGGAGCAGTTTGGCCTGGAGGGTTATGTCCATGGAGTTGATTTCATCCAGAAGCAGGGTACCGTGGTTGGCCTGCTCAAATAAGCCGGGCCGGTTTTCCGCCCCGGTGTAAGCGCCTTTGACCGAACCAAATAGAAGACTTTCGAGTAAGCTTTCCGGAAGTGCGGCGCAGTTAATAGCCAGAAACGGGCCGTTGGCCCGCAGGCTCGCATTGTGAATACTTTGGGCAAAAAGCTCCTTGCCGGTGCCGGTTTCACCGTAAATCATGACGGGAAAATCGGTTTTGGCCACCTGGTCGCATTGGTGGATGATACGGTCCATGGCGGAACTGGAATAGATAATATCGTTAAAGGTGTATTTTGCGTTGAGTGCACTTTTCTTAACCGGTTTATCGGTCGTGCTGTTTTCAACAATTTTTTCCTGGAGATCGATGATCTGTTTGTTGAGATCACTGATGGTACTCCAGTCTTCCACCACATTAAAAGCGCCTAGAACCTGGCCATTTTTAATGACGGGGTAAGAATTGGCAACGGCGTTAACATCTTTTCCGCACCGGGTGGTGTATTGGTGACGCTCGTTTAAAAACGGGTGTTTAGCTTTGATGGTTTCCGGAAGCAGACAGCCATCCTGATCGTTTTTCATCTGATACACATCGGTCACTCTTTTGCCGATGACGTTTTCCGCAACAAGGGCATCCATTTTAACGGCGGGATCGTTAAAAAAGCAAAGCTTGCTTTCGTCATCACAGACGACAATGGTTTCTTTAATATGATTGACAATTTCTGAGAGCATGGTGTTTTGCACTTCGGCACTGGCATCCTTAAAGACCAGCAAGGTGCTCCCCAGGGGGAGACCGTCTGCCGGGGGGGACGGCAGGGCGGTCACATAGTCTCCAAAGGCGATCTTAATGTATTTGTTTTTATTTTTGGGGTCGCAAAGGGGATAAGCCACTTCCGGTAAAGGCTGTCCGGTTAAAGAACCATCGCTGTGAAGCAGACGGTCCCCGGTTTCATTAATGGCCAAAATGGTTTTGTTTTTATCAATAATCAGGACACCCAGCCCGCATTGGGATAATACGTCCATGACTTGTTTATCGTTCATCTTGCATCCCCCTTTTCTGCAATGAAATCTTATTCTGTGTATTATAACACAGCACAATCCCGGGAAGATTAATGGTTTTTAAGAAAGAGACAGTTTCTGGTCAATGGCTGCGGCTGCTTTCTTTCCCGCACCCATGGCAAGAATAACGGTTGCTGCGCCGGTGACCGTATCGCCGCCAGCGTAGATGTTTTTCTTGGATGTTTCCATGGTATCTTCGTCGACAATAATGCCGCCCCAGGATTCGCAGGAGAGCCCCGGAGTAGTGCGGCGGATCAGCGGATTGGGCTTTTGCCCGATGGCGATGATGACCGTCTGAACAGCGAGTTCATAGTCAGAGCCTTTGATGGGAACAGGGCGTCTTCTACCGGAAGCATCCGGTTCTCCCAATTGTTGTTTGACGATTTTCAGTCCGGCTACATCGCCCTTGTCATCCCCGATGATTTCAGAGGGATTATTTAAAAATTTAAAGATGATTCCTTCTTCTTCGGCATGGTGGAGTTCCTCCGCCCGGGCAGGGGCTTCTTCAATGCTCCGGCGGTAGACGATATACACGTTTTTCGCGCCTAAGCGTTTAGCGGTCCGGGCCGAGTCCATGGCCACGTTGCCGGCGCCAACCACTGCGACATTTTCGCCAATCTTGACGGGCGTAGGTGTTTTGGGG
The DNA here is from genome assembly GCA_028705955.1 of Eubacteriaceae bacterium. Taxonomy (GTDB): domain Bacteria; phylum Bacillota; class Clostridia; order Eubacteriales; family Eubacteriaceae; genus JAQWCN01. Next base: position 2,260 of record JAQWCN010000034.1, on the reverse strand, counting down.
AATTGGAACCCTTTCATTAAATTGACCCGGGTCAAAAACTCGTTGGCAGAGTAGACGCCGAGCAGGTTTTCACCGGGAATGTGTAAAAACCCGGGAAGGCCGGCCCCGCTGCCGATAAACACGGCGTCGTACCCTTCTTCGGTCAGTTCATCAACGGTGATGGAGCGTCCGACGATGATATTGGTGTCGATGGATACGCCCTGGTCCTCAATGTTTTTGATTTCCGCAGCCACCAGATCTTTTGGCAGCCGGAATTCAGGAATACCGTAACTTAAGACGCCGCCGGCCTTGTGAAGCGCTTCAAAAACGCTGACGTCGTAGCCCTTTTTTACGAGTTCACCGGCGCAGGTCAGGCCGGAAGGGCCGGAACCAACAACCGCCACTTTTTTGCCATTTTTTTGTACCGGGTCAGAAGCGCCTTTGTGATGCTTCATGTGGTAATCGGCGGCAAAACGTTCCAGCCGGCCGATAGCCACGGGTTCACCTTTAATGCCCCGGACACATTTGCCTTCGCATTGATTTTCCTGGGGGCAGACACGGCCACAGATGGCCGGCAGCGCATTTTCCAAAACGATGGTCTGGTAGGCGTCTTCAAATTCACCCTGGGCGAGTTTACTGATAAAAGCTGGAATTGGAACGTTAACGGGGCAGCCTTTGACACAGGGGCTGTTTTTACAATTCAAACAGCGTCCCGCTTCGACAATCGCCATTTCCTGAGTGTAGCCCAGGGCTACTTCATCAAAATTTTTATTCCGGATCTCCGGTGCCTGTTCCGGCATCGGGACCTTGGTCACTTGCATATTTTTTTTCGCCATTTGTTAACCCCTTCCGATCCGGCACTGGTGTTCTTCTTCGCGGTAGAAGCCCTGTCGTTTCATACATTCGTCAAAATTGACTTTAAACCCATCAAAATCCGGCCCGTCGACACAGGCAAATTTGGTTTCCCCGTCGATGGTTACCCGGCAGCCGCCACACATCCCGGTTCCGTCAACCATAATGGGATTGAGGGAGACCATGGTGGGAAGGCCGGCGGGTTTGGTGATTTTTACTACGTTTTTCATCATGATCAGGGGACCGATGGCAATGCATTCATCATAAGTTTCTTTTGCTATCTGATCGGCCAGTACATTGGTGACAAAGCCTTTGGTACCGAGACTGCCATCATCGGTTGCAATGAAGACCTGGTCACAAAATTGGGCGAAGGCGTCAGCCAATAAGACATAGGCTGCACTTTTTCCGCCAATGATCACGTCGACCTTTGTGCCCTGGGCCGCCAGTTTTTTAAGCTGGGGATAGAGCGGTGCCGCGCCAACGCCACCGGCAACCCCGATCACTTTATGTTCTTTCTTTGTCAGTTCTGCCGGTGAACCCATTGGCCCCGCAAAATCCTGAACGCAGTCTCCTTCTTTTTTCTGACTGAGCAATGTCGTTGAGTAACCGACAATCTGGTAGATGATGGTGACAGTTCCCTGATCGCGGTCGTAATCTGCAATCGTCAGGGGAATGCGTTCCCCGTCTTCGTCCACCCGGAGCATAATAAATTGCCCCGGTTCACATTTTCTGGCGACAAAGGGCGCTTTGATTTCAAGCAGGTCCACGGTATCGTTCAGTTTTTCTTTTTTAATTATTTTATACATTTTTCATTCCTTTATAGATAAAGTTAACCCCATAAAAACGGAAGGAGAAGACGGGGCTGTGTCCCGGATTGAACCGGTTTCCCGGAGGGGAGACAACCGGTGGCCGGAAAGCAGCCCGCTTTGTGTCCTTTCCATTGCGCTGCCTTGAGCGCAGCGGCATCAGTCTTTGTCTTCGATATCCAAAATGGCTTTGGCAAAATCCTTTTTACCTTGAATATTGCCCTGGCGGGAAATCATAATCCGCTGAGCCTGGGGAGAACCGGCGCCGTGCATGGATTCTGTCCGGTAGCCAACGGCTGCGGTTCCAAGACAGAGGTTTTCCAGCAGACGCAATACCTTTTGACGGTCCTGGGTTGCAACCCCTTCGTGGGCTGCAAAATATTTATTGCAGATCTCGCTGATGGTTTCGCCGTTTTTCCCGGTTACAGTGGGAGAGTCAAAATCCTTTTCCGAAGGCATGGTGACCATTAACCCTCCGGCAATATCTTCTGCCAGACGGACGATTTCGTAAGGGAAACGGGTGATATTCTGTTTACAGACATTGGCCAGAAGCAGGGTGATCTGATAGTTTCCAGCCTTGGTCGGGCAGCCTTCACAGGAGCAGGCGATCCCGCAGGAGGACA
>JAQWCN010000168.1 GCA_028705955.1 Eubacteriaceae bacterium | reverse complement strand
TATGCAAGGTTCCCCGGGGTCGGGCCGCCATGGCCAGCTTTTCCTCGAAATTCTTCCTCACCCGGAAGCTCAATGAAAAAATTGCCCTGGCCCGTTTTGCCGGCGGCCTTTCCATGACCATTGCCAGCGGTTTAGACGGAGAGCACAGCCTCAGCCTGGTGGCGGATATCACCGAAAATCCCGCCTTAAAGAAAAAAATCACGGTAGCTCAGACCCTGATGGTCCAAGGCTGCAGCTTTCCAGATGCCCTCCACGAAGCCGCCCTGTTTTCGGGCATCTACGGTAAGATTCTGGCCATCGGTCACAAGAGCGGCACCCTGGACAAAGCCATGGACCGGATTGCGAGCCAGTACAACGACGAGGTGGACACCGCCATCGATGGGATGCTCTCCGTTCTAGAACCCACCTTAGTCGCTGTCCTCTCCATCATTGTCGGCATTATCCTGCTCTCGGTCATGTTCCCCCTTCTCGGTATTATGAGCACCATTGGCTGATCTGGTCATTTGCCTCCAGGAGGTAGCCCTATGAAAAATCGATTCAACCCAACTCAAAAAAACAGATCCATCCTAAAGGATTCAGCTGTTACCCTGGCGGTTTTCTTCCTTGTCGCCGGAGTCTTTATTCTCGGTATCTTTCAGGTTTCATCCTCTTCCAAGGCCGAGGAAATACAGAACCTGAAAAATGCCGTCCAGCACGCCGTCGTCCACTGCTACGCCACGGAGGGGCGCTACCCCCAAAGCCTGAGCTATTTGGAAGAGCACTATGGCCTAAGCTACGATAAAGAGAAATATCTGGTGGATTACACTCCCTACGGGACCAATATTCTCCCAGGCATTACCATCATTCCTTTGGGAGGTTCCTCATGAAAACTCACAAATCCCGGGGACATATGGTGGATTACCTCTTCGTTTTAGCCCTATTCTTTACCTTTGCCCTTTGTACCTTTGCCATCATCTTCATCGGCATCAAGGTCTACAGCCAAACCATCACGAATATGAATGAAAACTACGTGGGACGCACCGCTACCACCTACGTTACCCAAAAAATCCGCAGCAATAGCGGCCCCATTACCATCACGAAGGTGGGGGATACCAAAGCCCTTAGCCTAGAGGATGCGGAGGCCCAGACCCGTACCCTGATCTACGCCTGGCAGGGAACCCTTAAGGAGTTAACCATTAAAGCCCCAGATGCCATTACCCCCGGGGCCGGACAGGATATCCTGCCGGTGGATGCCTTTGTCCCAACCCTGGCTGGTACGGGCCTCCTTGAGCTCTCCATTACCGATGGAACCGGGCGACACCATTGGCGTTTTGTTGCATTCAATCCATGAGGAGGTTCCCATGAAGCATCGATACACCACATCTAAAAACAGCCTCTTCCTCATGGAGCTCATCATCGCCATTTTTTTCTTCGTCCTTGCCAGCGGGGTCTGTATCCAGATTTTCGTTAAGGCTCACGTCCTCAGCACGGACACCCAGCGTACCCAGCTGGCCGTCAATGAAGCCAGCAGTGCCGCAGATATCATCCGGGCCAACCCAGGAGATGCCGCTGCCGCATTGCTGCAAAACCTCCCGGGGGCTACACTTTCCGAGGGTGCTGTGGAATGTAGCTACGATGTCCAGGGTCAGACCTGTGCCCCGGCGGATGCCGACATCCAAATGCGCATCCTTCTCAGCCAGGCTGAGGGCATGATCACTGGGGAGATTGTCGTTACCCAGGCCGCCACCCAGGAGAGTCTGTATACCCTCCAGGTCAAACGCTACATCCCCATCAGTGAGAGAGGAGGGACTGCACCATGATGAAGAAAGGCTTTCAGATGATGAATGTAGGCGCCTCCTCCTTCCTCGTCATTTTTACCGTCCTGGCCCTGGTAACCTTCGCGGTACTGTCCGTGTCCAGCGCCAACGCCGATAAACAGCTGAGTGACAAGGTTCTGGAATCCACCACAGCTTATTACCAGGCCGAAAACCAGGCCGAAGAAACCCTGGCCCAAATTGATCAGGCCTTATCCCAAGGGCCTTCTCCGGATGATACCACCCTCCCAAACCTTCTCCCTGGGGGATGCACCTGGGATGCCAGTAGCCGCACCATCGCTTTTAATAAAGAAATGGGAGATGGCCAGGCTTTGGCCGTCTGCTTAACCCTCCCTCCCGAAGGCACCACTTACCAGATTACCCGCTGGCAGGTCATCTCCACCAACGATTGGCAGCCAGATAACACTTTACCAGTGATTACCCTGAACTAGAAATGAGGTTTGATATGGATATTTCCCAAATTTTAAATCATGCCACCAAAAATAAGGCCTCGGACATCTTTATCGTTGCTGGGTTGCCACTCACTTACAAGGTGAATGGCCGGATGGTCCAAATCACCCAAGAAAAGCTTTTGCCCCAAGATACCGAAACCCTTATCCGCGGTATTTATCGACTAGCCCAAAACCGGGACTACGAGCAATTCTTTGCAACCGGAGACGATGATTTTTCCTTTTCCTTGGTGGGTATTTCCCGATTTCGGGCCAGTGCTTACAAGCAGCGGGGCTCCGCTGCTGCCGTAGTACGCATCATCAGCTTCCAGCTCCCTGATCCCCAAGCCCTGGGTATTCCCCAGGCCGTTATCTCCCTCACCACCATGGGGAAAGGTCTGGTCCTGATTACCGGTCCAGCCGGCAGCGGCAAATCCACCACTTTGGCCTGTATGATTAACCATATCAACAAAACCCAGCATAAACACATCATCACCCTGGAGGACCCCCTGGAGCATCTTCATAGCCATAAAAAAAGCATTGTGAGCCAGCGTGAAATCAGCAGCGATACAGCGAATTACGTTACCGCCCTGCGTGCCTCCTTAAGACAGAGCCCCGATGTCATCCTCCTGGGGGAGCTCCGGGATTTTGATACCATCGACATCGCCATGACCGCCGCCGAAACCGGCCATCTCATTCTGTCCACCCTTCATACCCTGGGAGCGGCGGATACCATTGACCGGGTGATTGATGTCTTCCCACCCAATCAACAGAACCAGATTGCCGTCCAGCTTTCCATGTGTCTGGGGGCCGTGGTTTCCCAACAACTTATCCCAGATGTAGAGGGACGACTCATTCCTGTATTTGAAATTATGACTCTGAATCCTGGAATTCGGAATATGATCCGGGAAAATAAAATTCATCAGATTGAGGGCATGCTTTACTCCGCCAACCAGGAAAATATGATTTCCATGGATAATAGTCTATTGGGTTTGGTTTCCCAGGGACGCATTACCAAAGCCGTTGCCCTGGATCATGCCACCAATCCGGAAATGCTTCAAAAGAAATTGGGATAAAAAATGCCAGCCAAAGAACAAATCATTCCTTGGCTGGCATTTTCTTTTTTACATTTTATCCCAACAATTCTTTACGCAACTGCCAAAGCGGGGCAAAGGCCCGACGCAACTCCCGATACAGCTGGTAGGTTCGGTCATAAACAGGATAGGATTTGGACTGATAAATCTTATCCAGACGACAACAGGAACGAACCGCATCCTCAAAATCCTCATACAGCCCCAGGCCAACGCCGGCTGCCATCACCGCACCCCGGGCAGCGAATTCACTACCCTTGGACACGGCCACGGTGGCGCCGTTGACATCGGCTATGATTCGGGGAAGGATGCCGCTGGTGGCCCCTCCGCCGGAAATCAGGATTTTATCAATCCCATTGTACCCTTCCATACAATCCCGTATAGAGAAGGCAATGGATTCGTACACTGCTCGGAGCAGCTGCTCCCGGCTGGTACTATCCGAAATACCAAAGA
>JAQWCN010000167.1 GCA_028705955.1 Eubacteriaceae bacterium | reverse complement strand
TCTTTGGTATTTCGGATAGTACCAGCCGGGAGCAGCTGCTCCGAGCAGTGTACGAATCCATTGCCTTCTCTATACGGGATTGTATGGAAGGGTACAATGGGATTGATAAAATCCTGATTTCCGGCGGCGGGGCCACCAGCGGCATCCTTCCCCGAATCATAGCCGATGTCAACGGCGCCACCGTGGCTGTGTCCAAGGGCAGTGAATTCGCCGCCCGGGGTGCGGTGATGGCCGCCGGAGTCGGTCTGGGCCTGTACGCAGATTTTGAAGATGCTGTTCGATCCTGCTGCCGCCTGGATAAGATTTATCAAGCCAAGTCCTATCCGGTCTACGACCGAACCTACCAGCTGTATCGGGAGCTGCGCCGGGCCTTTGCACCGCTTTGGCAGCTGCGTAAAGAATTGTTGGGATAAAATGTAAAAAAGAAAAGGCCAGCCAAGGAATGATTTGTTCTTTGGCTGGCCTTTTTTATCCCAATTTCTTTTTAAGCATTTCCGGATTGGTGGCATAATCCAGGGCAACGGTCTTGGTAATGCGGCCCTGGGACACTAAAGACAGCAGGCTATTATCCATGGAAATCATATTTTCCTGATTGGCGGAGTAAAGCATGCCCTCAATCTGATGAATTTTATTTTCCCGGATCATATTTCGAATTCCAGGATTCAGCGTCATAATTTCAAAGACAGGAATGAGTCGTCCATCTACATCTGGGATAAGCTGCTGGGAGACCACGGCCCCCAGGCACATGGAAAGCTGGACGGCGATCTGGTTTTGTTGGTTAGGGGGGAAGACATCAATCACCCGGTCAATGGTATCCGCCGCCCCCAGGGTATGGAGGGTGGACAGGATGAGATGGCCGGTTTCAGCGGCGGTCATGGCGATGTCGATGGTTTCAAAATCCCGGAGCTCTCCCAGGAGAATGACGTCGGGGCTTTGTCTCAGGGAGGCCCGGAGGGCGGTGACGTAATCCACCGTATCACTGCTGATTTCGCGCTGGCTGACAATGCTTTTTTTATGACTGTGGAGGTGCTCCAGGGGGTCCTCCAGGGTGATGATGTGCTTGTGCTGGGTCTCGTTGATATGGTCGATCATACAGGCCAGGGTAGTGGATTTACCGCTGCCCGCCGGCCCGGTAATCAGGACCAGGCCCTTCACCATTTCCATAAGGGCGATAACGGCCTGGGGAATCCCCAGGGCTTGGGGATCAGGGAGCTGGAAGCTGATAATACGGACCACGGCAGCAGCGGAGCCCCGCTGCTTATAGGCACTGGCCCGAAACCGGGAGATTCCCACCAGGGAAAAGGAAAAATCGTCGTCTCCGGCGGCGAAGAATTGATCGTAATCCCGATTATTGGCCAGCTGGTAAATCCCGCGGATCAGGGCCTCGGTATCCTGGGGCAGCAGCTTGGTTTGGGTGATTTGGACCAAACGGCCATTGGTCTTGTAGGTCAAGGGCAGTCCGGCGACGATAAAGATGTCCGAGGCCTTATTTTGGGTGGCGTGGTTTAAAATTTGGGAAATATCCATTTAAAATCTCATTTCTAGTTCAGGGTAATCACTGGTAAAGTGTTATCTGGCTGCCAATCGTTAGTGGAGATGACCTGCCAGCGGGTAATCTGGTAAGTGGTGCCTTCGGGAGGGAGGGTTAAGCTGACGGCCAAAGCCTGGCCACCTCCCATTTCTTTATTAAAAGCGATGGTGCGGCTACTGGCATCCCAGGTGCATCCCCCAGGGAGAAGGTTTGGGAGGGTGGTATCATCCGGAGAAGGCCCTTGGGATAAGGCCTGATCAATTTGGGCCAGGGTCTCCTCTGCTTGGTTTTCGGCCTGGTAATAAGCCGTGGTGGATTTCAGAACCTTGTCGCTCAGCTGTTTATCGGCGTTGGCGCTGGACACGGACAGCACGGCGAAGGTCACCAGGGCCAGGACGGTAAAAATGACGAGGAAGGAGGAGGCACCGACATTCATCATATTAAAGCCTTTCTTCATCATGGCGTGGTCCCCCCTCTTTCACCCATGGGGATGTAACGCTTGACCTGGAGGGTATACAGGCTCTCCTGTGTGACGGCCTGGGTGACGACAATCTCCCCGGTGATCATGCCCTCGGCCTGGCTTAACAGGATGCGCATTTGGATGTCGGCATCCCCAGGGGCGCAGGTTTGACCCTGGGTATCGTAGCTGCATTCCACGGCCCCCTCGGACAGTGTGGCCCCCGGGAGGTTTTGCAGCAATGCGGTGGCAGCATCCCCGGGGTTGCCCCGGATAATATCCGCGGCACTGCTGGCCTCATTGACGGCCAGCTGGGTACGCTGGGTGTCTGTGCTGAGGAGATGGGCTTTAACGAAAATCTGGACACAGACCCCACTGGCAAGGACGAAGAAAAAAATGGCGATGATGAGCTCCATGAGGAAGAGGGTGTTTTTAGATGTGGTGTATCGATGCTTCATGGGAACCTCCTCATGGATTGAATGCAACAAAACGCTGATGGTGTCGCCCGGTTCCATCGGTAATGGATAGCTCAAGGAGGCCCGTGCCGGCCAGGGATGGGACAAAGGCATCCACCGGCAGGATATCCTGTCCGGCCCCGGGGGTAACGGCATCGGATGTCTTGATGGTCAGCTCCTTAAGATTGCCCTGCCAGGCGTAGATCAGGGTACGGGTCTGGGCCTCCGTATCCTCCAGGCTGAGGGCTTTGGTATCTCCTACCTCGGTGATGGTAATGGGGCCGCTAGTGCTGCGGATTTTTTGGGTGACGTAGGTGGTGGCGGTGCGCCCCAGGTAGTTTTCATTCATATGGGTGACGGTTTGGCTGTAGACCTTGATGCCGATGAAGATGACGGCAAAGGTGCAAAGGGCGAAGGCGAAGAATAGGGCTAAAACGAAGAGATAAACCACCACGTGTTCCCGGGATTTCTGAATTTTCATGAGGAACCTCCCAGGGGGATAATGGTAATGCCTGGAAGAATATTGGTCCCGTAGGGCGTGTAATCCACCAGGTATTTCTTTTTATCGTAGCTTAAGCCATAGTGCTCCTCCATATAGCCCAGACTTTGGGGGTAGCGCCCCTCCGTGGCATAACAATGGACCACGGCGTGCTGGACGGCATTTTTCAGGTTCTGGATTTCCTCGGCCTGGGAGGAGGAGGAAACCTGGAGGATACCGAAGATAAAGACCCCGGCGACGAGGAGGAAAACCACCAGGGCCACCGCCGAATCCCTTAGGATGGATCTGCTTTTTTGAGTTGGATTGAATCGATTTTTCATAGAGCCACCTCCTGGAGGCAAAATGACCGGATCAGCCAATGGTGCTCATGATACCGAGAAGGGGAAACATAACCGAGAGCAGGATAATGCCGACGATGATGGAGAGGACAGCGACTAAGGTGGGTTCTAGAACGGAGAGCATCCCGTCGATGGCGGTGTCCACCTCGTCGTTGTACTGGCTGGCAATCCGGTCCATGGCCGTGTCCAGGGTGCCGCTCTTGTGACCGATGGCCAGAATCTTGCCGTAGATACCGGAAAAAAGGGCAGCTTCGTGGAGGGCATCTGGAAAGCTGCTCCCCTGGGCCATTAGGGTCTGGGCCACCGTGATTTTTTTCTTTAGGCCGGGATTTTCGGTGATATCCGCCACCAGGCTGAGGCTGTGCTCTCCGTCTAAGCCACTGGCAATGGTCATGGAAAGGCCGCCGGCAAAACGGGCCAGGGCAATTTTTTCATTGAGCTTCCGGGTGAGGAAGAATTTCGAGGAAAAGCTGGCCATGGCGGCCCGACCCCGGGGAACCTTGCATA
>JAQWCN010000033.1 GCA_028705955.1 Eubacteriaceae bacterium | reverse complement strand
AATCGGCATTGGCCGCCAGGGGGCGGTTGGCATCGCAAAGGGGTTCATCCCCCAGGCAAACCAGTTTTTTATGGTCGGGTAAGATGGCGGTAAAGCCATATTGTTTGGCTTTGGTGGAATGAATGTCAAAAAAAGTGAAATCCATGTGGGAACAGGTCATTTGGGCGCCGTCCGGAAGGGTGACAATCAAAATCCGTTCGCCAAGGTGCCGGCCAAGTTTTTGGGGTAATAGTGTTTCCACAAATTCCCGGAGCAAATCCGCGGTGACATCGTGGCAAAAAATCCGGAATTTACCCCGGTAGCGTTCTTTGTTCATTTCCTGGGCGACAAAACGCACGAGCCAGATCACCCCCAGAATATGGTCGGTGTGGGCGTGGGTGACAAAGAGATTGTGAATCTGGCGGATGTCAATGCCGGCTTTCTCCAGCTGGCGCAGAATGCCGTTGCCGCCGCCGGCGTCCACAAGAAAGACGTCTTCGCCATTTTTAAGGGCGAAGCAGGTGTTAAAACATTTTGTGACCATGGCGCAACCGGTGCCTAAAAAAATCAGTTCGGTTGGAAGTCCGGTCGGGGATGCGTGTTGTTCCATAGGTAATGCCTCCGTTATTGAATGATTCTATTATAGCACGGCAGCGGAACGGTTTCAATTTCCGATGGAATGAAAAAGCAGACGCCTGGCGGCACAACACCCCTGGTCCGGATCCGGACCAGGGGTTTTGTCATGAGGGGCAGGGCGGAAATTTATTCGTCGTCGTCTTCGTACTGCAGCGCGTCGTAACCCGTTGCGCCGGTCCGGATTTTAACGGCATTTGTAATTTCGTAGGCAAAGATTTTACCGTCGCCGATTCCGCCGGTATGGGCGACATCACAAATGGTTTGAATGACTTTGTCCCGCCATTTTTCCGAAGAAACCACAATTTCAAATTTGATTTTCGGCTTCATCAGAGCGTCGATTTCCTGGCCCCGGACAAAGGTGGTGTACCCGCGCTGGGCGCCGAAACCCATAATCTGGGAGACCATCAGGCCGTTGATTTTGATATCTTTTAATGCGGCTTTGACATCTTCCAGCATTTCTTCCCGGACAATGGCTTCTACTTTATACATCATTTAAGAACCTCCAATCAATCCATACCGTTAAAGGATGGATACGCGTTTTCGTTATGCTGGGACATATCCTGGCCGATGAGTTCGTCCCGGGGTTCCACCCGGATGGGGGTAACCGCTTTGGTAATCCCGTAACTGATGAGGGATCCGGTCACGGCGACACCGATGGTAACGAGAATCCCCAGGAGCTGGGCGCCCAGCAGATGAAAATCCCCGTAGACAAGACCGTTCCAGCGGGCGGTGCCGTTGATAGAGGACTGGGCAAAAAGACCGGTGGCGATTCCGCCCCAGATCCCGCCGATGCCATGACAGCCAAAGGCGTCCAGGGCATCGTCGATTTTCAGTTTTCCCTTTAAAAAGCCCATGGTGAAATAGCAAATGGGACTGACGAGAAGCCCGATGATCAGGGAGGCCCAAACGGGAACAAACCCCGCTCCGGGTGTGATCCCCACCAGACCGACAACCAGACCGGTAGAGGCCCCGACCAAAGTCGGCTTTCCTTCTTTAATCACATCGATAACCATCCAGGAAACCAGCGCCGCTGCCGAGGACAAGGTTGTGGTTAAGAAAGCGTGGGCAGCCAGCCCGTTGGCGGCCAGAGCACTGCCGGCGTTAAACCCGAACCAGCCAAACCACAAAAGGGAGGCGCCCAGAAAGACAAAGGGAATATTGTGGACCTGGTACAAGCCCTGCTCGACGTTTCTCCGCCGTCCGAGTAAAATGGCCAGCACCAGCCCGGAAACCCCGGAGCTGATATGAACCACATTGCCGCCGGCAAAGTCGACGGAACCGAGTTTCATCAACAAACCGTCCTGGCCCCAGACCATGTGGGCCATGGGGTAATACACCAGCAGAGACCACAAGGCAATAAACAACATCAGGGCTTTAAAATTCATCCGGCCAGCCACCGATCCGGTGAGCAGCGCCGGGGTGATGACCGCAAACATCATTTGAAAAACAACAAAGGTGATGCAGGACAGGGTTGGCGCGTAGCTGCTGACCTGATTAAAATGCAGGCCGTTTAAAAACAAATTGGAAAAATTGCCAATGATCCCTCCGGTATTTCCGCCAAACACCAGGGAGTATCCGCAAATGACCCACATCACCATGGTGATGCCCATCACGCCGGCACAAGCCATCATTGTATTGACCACGTTCTTTCGCCGGACCAGTCCCCCATAAAAAAAGGCGAGCCCCGGGGTCATGACCATAACGAGAGCCGCACAGACCAGCATAAAACCATTATCTCCAGAATTCATGTGATAAACCTCCTTTTCGTGTGTAAACAAAAAAAGATGCCTAAAAAAATTAGACATCTTTGTCAAAGCGTTCTTTATTAAATTGAGTTAAGGTGTATTGTGAAAAAATGATAATAAAAGAATGTTGTATACACTATTAGATAGTTTACTCTCTTCTCCGCAGGGAGTCAAGTTTTTTGTAAAAAATGTGCATAGCGAATCCAAACCGGAGGAAGAAGCACCAAACCGGACAGAATTTTTTTTCAATTCAAAAGCTTGTGCATTTATTCAAGGGAGAATATGCTATAATCAAAGAAAAATAAAGGGGAGAGCCATGACAAAAGAAAAAGAACAACGCAAAGCCGGAGTCATCGGGCTGACGGTGACCGGTTTGGCCTGGGGGGCTGTGCTGGCGCACCAGGGTGTACCGGTTTTGGCAACAGATATGGACGAAGAGGTGGTCGTTTCCTGCGAGGAAGGGGAATGGCCGGGACAGGAACCAGGGCTGGCACAACTGGCCGGCCGGATGATCGACGACGGAGATCTTGAACTCTGTGCCAATACCCGGCGGGTAATTCGGGAATGCCCGGTGATTTTTGTGACCTGTATGGTTCCGCCGGATGCCAACGACAGGCCCGGTCTGCGTTTTGTCGAAGCCATTGTCCGTCTGGTGGCGGCCCAGGCCCTGGAGAATCGGGTCCTGGTGATCAAAGCGGCGGTTTCTCCGGGGAGCACCCGGCAGCTTCAAAAAATCGTGGATGCAACCCTGACGGAAAGGGAAGACAGTGCGCCGGCAGTTCAGGTTTTGACGATGCCGGAAGGCTTTGATGACGGGCGGATGCTGGCCGCCATGGAACAGGACGGGGCTTTGGTTCTGGGGTGTGACGGCACCATTCCGGAAGCGGTATGGGAGGTGGTTCATCAGCTGCCCCGCTGGCAAAACAGGCTGATTACCTGCACAACAGTGGAAGCGGAACAGGCGGTTTTTATCAACTCGGGCTTAATGGCGGCGGAGCAGAGCTATCTGGAAACTGTGGCCGGGTTATGCGCCGGAACCGGTACCCGGTTTGACCGGATCAGTCAGATTTTAACAAAGCAAAAAAAGATTCGCCACCAGCTGCTTGCAGAACGCGGTGCCGGGGTGGGGATTGGCGGGGCCAGATTGCCCCGGGAACGCCGGGAGTTAGAGGTACTGCTCAAGGAAAACGGCCAGGGCGCCGGGGAATTTGCCGGGATAACCCAAAACCATCCGGCGGCTTGTGTCCAATGGCTTTCGGAAATTTTAAAGACATTTTCGTCGCCCACCGTGGCGGTCCTGGGGCTGTCCCCTTCCCCGGGAACGGATGATTTGCGGGAGACCCCGGCGGTGGACATCTTAAAACAACTGGCTGCCCCGATGGCAGAAGCGGCGCCGGATGGCTCCGGCTGTTTTAAACTTTATGTTCCCTGGGGTATGGATCAGGTAAAATGGCGGCTGTACGCAGTTCGGGATGCTTTTACTTTTTGCCCTTCCCCGGCGGCGGCAACCCGGAATGCCGACGTGCTTTTAATCCTTGGACGGTGGCCCGGGGGCAGCGGCGTGTTGGGATCTGCGTTAAAAAAACGAATGACCGGGCGTTTGATCGTGGATGCAGCGGCGATGTTTGACCGCACAAAAGCGGAAAGCCTCGGTTTTGATTATTTGACATTACTGGAAACACGATAAAAGAAAGGTGGTACAACAATTATGGACGTTAAAAAAGCAGTTATTCCTGCGGCTGGGCTGGGAACCCGTTTTTTGCCGGTAACCAAATCGGTTCCCAAGGAAATCCTGCCCATTGTGGACAAACCGACCATTCAGTACATCATTGAAGAAATTGTCGCGTCGGGGATCGAGGACATTCTCATCATTACCGGACGTAACAAAGAAATCATCATCAATCATTTCGATCATGTTCCGGAGCTGGAATTTAACCTTAAGATGAAGGGAAAGGACGCCGAGCTCAAAATGGTTCAGGATATCACAGATATGGCCAACATCTTTACCGTGCGTCAGGGAGAAGCCAAGGGTCTGGGCCACGCGGTGCTGTGCGCCAAGGAATTTGTCGGGGACGAACCCTTTGCTGTGGTGTTGGGGGACGATATTGTATATAACCACGATACCCCGGCTCTGAAACAGATGATCAATGTCTTTGATAAATATCAGAGTTCTGTGATCGGGGTTCAGACGGTTCCAGATGACGACGTGGATAAGTACGGGATTGTTTCAGGAGACGCCTTGTCCGATTATGTTTACCAGGTGAACGATCTGGTTGAAAAACCGCCGATCGACGAAGCACCCTCCAATTTGGCCATTTTGGGCCGGTATATCATCACACCGGAAATCTTTGAAATATTGGAACATACCGGCCGGGGAGCCGGCGGTGAAATTCAGCTGACCGACGGGCTGAAAAAACTGGCCAAGCGTCAGAAAATGATTGCCTACGATTTTGCTGGCCGGCGTTACGATGTGGGGGACAAACTGGGATTTTTGGAAGCCACAGTGGAATATGGCCTGAGAACCCCGGGGTTGGAAGATAAATTCCGGGATTATCTCAAAAATCTGGAGCTGTAATCTGGCATAAAAATGTCCGTTTTAACTTGTACCCTTAAATCTTTTCGGCTATAATGGATGTAACCGAAATCAATAGCAACATTGTTTCTTAATCATTCAAGGAGGAGACAGATGAATTATAAGGAAAATTTAAAGGCATGGCAGGAATTTGGAAAACTGGACGAAGGTTTGGGCCGGGAACTGGCGGCTGTGACCGATGAAAAAGAAATGGAAGACCGTTTTTATACCGAACTGGCCTTTGGTACGGCCGGAATGCGTGGCAAAATCGGTATGGGAACCAACCGGATGAATGTGTATGTCGTGGCCCGGGCTACCCAGGGGCTGGCTCAATACCTGCTGAAGGAAGATCCGAAGAACGCGGAAAAGGGCGTTGCCATCGCCTACGATTCCAGAAACTTCTCACCGGAATTTGCCCAAGTTGCGGCTCAGGTTCTGGCGGCCAATGAGATTAAGGCTTATCTTTACGACAGCCTGCGTCCGGTGCCGGTCCTCTCGTTTACCGTTCGCCATTTAAAGACAGCCGCGGGGATCGCGGTCACCGCGTCCCATAACCCCAAAGAATACAACGGCTACAAGGTGTACGGCCCCGACGGTGGACAGATTACAGAACATGTGGCGAGTGCTGTGGTTGCGGAAATCGACACGATTACCGATTATTTCGGCGTCAAGCTCGCAGCTATTGATGACGAATACATCATCCCTGTGGGTAAGGAAGTGGACGATGCCTTTGCCGCGGCAGTGGAAGGCGTAGCCCATGCGAATCCGGGCAGTGATTTAAAAATTATCTATACCCCGATTCACGGCAGCGGCAACATTCCGGTGCGCCGGGTCCTTAAAGATCTGGGATACACTCACGTGAGTGTTGTGAAAGAACAGGAAATGCCGGACGGCGATTTCCCGACGGTGGTCAAACCGAATCCGGAAGAAAAATCGGTATTTAACATTGCCATCAAAATGGCGGAAGAACAGGGTGCCGATGTCATTATCGGGACCGATCCGGATTGCGACCGGGTGGGTGTGTGCTGCCGGACAGCCAGCGGGGACTACACGGTGTTTACCGGCAATCAAACCGGGGCGCTTCTGGTGGATTATATGCTGACAAGCCGGGATTTTCCATCCAATAAAGCCATTGTCAAAACCATTGTGACCAGCGAAATGGGCGGCGTTATCGCCCGGGCACACGGCGCAGCGGTTTATAATGTGTTGACCGGTTTTAAATACATCGGTGAAAAAATGACCGAATGGAAAGAATCCGGGGAACAAACCTTTGTCATGGGATATGAAGAAAGCTACGGTTATCTGGCCGGGGATTACGCCCGGGATAAAGACGCCGTTCTGGCATCAGCTCTGGTTTGCGAAATGGCTGATTATTACAAGAAGCAGGGGAAGAACTTAAGTGAAGCCCTGGAAGATCTTTACGAAAAATACGGCTATTTTCTGGAAAATGTCCAGGCCATTGATTTGGACGGGATCGAAGGGAAAAAACAAATCGCGGCGATTATGGACGCCTTCCGGGCCGATCATTTTGATCACTTTGCGGATGCCCACCTCGCAGAATTCAACGACTACCAGACCAAGGAAAGCATTGATATCACAACCGGGGTCAAAACAAAGTTGACCCTTCCAGTGTCCAACGTTCTGAAATTTGTCTTTGACGAAAACTCCTGGTACGCGATCCGGCCGTCAGGAACCGAACCCAAGATTAAAGTGTACTATTCGGTGAAGGGATCGTCCCATAAAGACGCCGAAAATAAACTGGCTATTTTGAAACAGGCCGTCAACGAACGCCTGCCGAAGTTTTAAAAAGAGGCAAAACGAATGTATATCAATGCAAAACGATGTGAATATAACACGGTGATGGCAGTTGCCCAGGCCATGTGCAGTGCGGCGCGGACAGCGCCAAAGACCCGGGGCATCGATCACCTGACCACGGCGGTGCTTTCCGGGGACGATTTGACGACCCTGGCCGATAAACTGGCCGAAATGGGTGAAGACATGGGGCGGCCGGGATTCACCCGGGATGCAGAAAATCTCCGGGACAGTCAGGCCCTGGTGCTGATTGCGACCAAAGAAAAAACCCGGGGGCTGAACGAAGCCTGCCGGTTGTGTCACGCCCAGGATTGCGCAGACTGCGCTGAAAAAAACAGCGTGTGTATTTACAATCCGCTGGATCTGGGTATTGCCATTGGATCGGCGGTGTCGGTGGCGGCGGATGCCCGGGTGGACAGCCGGGTGATGTTTTCCGCAGGGATGGCAGCGAAGGAACTGGATCTTTTGGGAAGCAGCTTTTCCATTGTCATCGGCATTCCGCTTTCGGTCAGCGGAAAATCACCCTACTTTGACCGGTAGATAAAAAAACAAATGGCTTTACTGGCGCTTTTCGGTCTGGTTATTGTGGCATTGTGCGGTTGCGGGGAAAGCAGTCTGCCGGAGACGATCCCGAATTATTCAACCCAGGATATCAACGGCAACACCGTGACGTGACCCAGGATATTTTTTCCAAGAAGGATCTGACGGTTGTCAACGTATAGTCCAATACCTGCGACGGCTGTGTCGAAGAGTTGCCGGATTTGGAAAAATTCTCCAAAGCATTACCGGACAATGTGCAGATGGTCGGATTGGTTCTCGAAGATAACAGTGATGAGGACATTGCCACAACCAAAGAAATATGCACGACAGCAGGCGTGACCTATCCCCAGCTAATCTCTAAGGATACCCTGAAGGACGAATTGGGTTCAAAAATCCATGTGACACCGACCACTTTCTTTGTGAATAAAGAAGGGAAAATTGTCGGGGACACGGTTACCGGTAATAACGGCGATACGTCAAAATTGAAAGAAAAGATGGAAGAGGCCCTCAATGGACAGAATTAAGCCTTATATCATACCTGTAGTGGTGCTGGCGCTTGCCATCGGCATGATTGCCTGGGGCGTCAGCCGGGGTGAGGTGAACATTGTTTTGGCCAAGGCGGTTAATGTTTGCCTGGAATGTATCGGATTGGGTAAATGACGATGAAACTGACCCATGCAGTGAAAAGAAAACTGGTACAGATTGTGGCTTTTGGATTGACCAACAGCCACGTGAGTAACTTTGCAAGCGGCCAGATTTATACCGGGCCGTGGAAGAAATTTTGTAATCCGGGGCTGAATTGCTATTCCTGCCCGGCGGCGGGGCTGGCATGCCCCATTGGAGCCATGCAGGCTGTGAGCGGATCGACGGAGTTTGGCTTCAGCTTTTATGTGGTTGGTATTGTGTTGGCGCTGGGCGTGGTGCTCGGGCGGTTTATCTGCGGCTTTTTATGCCCGTTTGGCCTGTTTCAGGAATTGATTTACAAAATTCCCGGACCGCCGAAACACTTGAAGCTTAAAAAATGGATGACGTATTGTAAGTACGGGTTTCTGGTGATTTTTGTGTTGATTCTTCCCCTGGTGCTGACCAATTATATGGGGATGGGCAAACCGGCGTTTTGCGAATACATCTGCCCGGCGGGAACCCTGGAAGGGGGCATCCCTCTGCTGTTAACCAATGCTTCGCTGAGCAGCATCATCGGTTCGTTGTTTTTTATGAAACTCGCCATTTTGATCGCTGTGATCGTCGCCTGTTTGTTTTTCTACCGGTTTTTCTGCAAAACCATGTGTCCCCTCGGGGCGATCTACGGTTTGCTCAACAAGATCAGTCTCTATCGTATGGAGGTTGATAAAAAAACCTGTGTAT
This sequence comes from Eubacteriaceae bacterium, assembly GCA_028705955.1. Lineage (GTDB taxonomy): Bacteria > Bacillota > Clostridia > Eubacteriales > Eubacteriaceae > JAQWCN01. The sequence goes on along the minus strand of JAQWCN010000033.1, from coordinate 7,266 downwards.
CCTGCGGAAAGTGCGCCACGGTTTGTAAAATGGATGTGGATCCCTCAAAAACACCCAATTCGGCGGAATGTATCCGATGCGGGGACTGCACAAAGGCATGCCCTGTGGGAGCGCTCCATTTGGGTTTTGCCCGGAAAAATGAAACGGGACAAGAACCGGAGAAAGCGTGATCCACGGCCTGGAAACAGGGCGTGGGTGAAGGAATGCGTGTGATCTGCTAACGAAAAAGGCACACCGGTGTTCGGGAAGATTCTCCCGGATACATCGGTGTGCTTTTTTTGATCGGTCCCTTTAAATGAAAAAGACAAAGAAATTGCAGGAATAAAACGGGCTGCGAAAGGATCCCATTTGATTAAAGCTTGTCATTATGTTCGATCAGGGAGGTGTTAAAGACTTCCCGGTCGACGGCGCCTTCCATATTGGCCACAATGGTGGTGCAAACCGCATCGCCGGTAATATTGACAGCGGTCCGGGCCATATCCAGAATCCGGTCGATCCCCATAATCAGGGCGATGCCTTCTACCGGCAGACCGATGGAATTGAAAACCATGGTTAGGGTAATTAGGCCCACCGAAGGAATGCCTGCGGTTCCAATGGATGCGAGGGTGGCTGTCCCGATAACGGTGGCGTAATCCATGGGCGTTAAATGAATCCCAAAAGCCTGGGCGACAAAGACGACAGCGACGCCTTGCATAATGGCGGTGCCATCCATATTGATCGTGGCACCCAGCGGGATGGTAAAGGAAGAAACCCGGCGGGAAACACCCATTTTGGTGGCCAGGGTGTCAATGGACAGTGGGATGGTCGAATTGGACGTTGCGGTGGAAAAAGCAAAAGCCATAACCGGGAAAAAGTTCCGGATGAAGATGATGGGGTTGAGTCCGGTAAACAGTTTTAATAAAATCTGGTACACAATAAAGCACTGGATCGCCAGGGCGATGAGGACCGCAACCATATATTTTCCAAGGGGGACGAAAGCGGAAAAGCCAATGGTCGCAAAGGTTTTTCCAATCAGGCAGAAGACACCGATAGGCGCGAGCTTCATGACCATCAGCGTCATTTCCATCATGATATCATTGCATTGGCTGAAAAATTTGGCGACGACATCGACCCGGTCCCCGAGTTTAGCCAGGATCACCCCGAGGATCAGGGCAAACAGAATGATTTGAAGCATGTTCCCTTCGGCGAGGCCATTAAAAATATTGGTGGGGATGATGTTGAGCAGAGTATCCGACATGCTTGTTTTTTGAATGGATTCGGTGGTCGTGGATGCAACTTTATTGACACTGGCCATATCCAAACCGATTCCAGGATTGATTAAATTGGCCATGAACAGGGCGACCACAATGGCGAGGGCCGTGGTACAGAGGTAAAAGATAAGCGTGCGAACCCCGACCGTGCCCAGCTTTTTGGTATCCCCAATCGACATGGCGCCGCAGACCAGGGAACAGAAAACCAGCGGGACAACCAGCATTTGCATCAGGCGGATAAATCCCTGGCCAATGATATAGAGGACGCCGCCGACGATAATGGTATCTTTGACATAACCGCCAGGGACACAGTAGTTGAGAACAATGCCGAAAATGGCCCCGGCGATCAGGCCGATAAAGATTTTGGACGTCAGACTCAGTTTCCCTTTTTTATTTTCCGGTGTGCTTACTTTTTCATCCGTTTCGTCTCCGTCAGTGGAGGCGGTGGTCTTCTTTTTCTTAAACCAGTTCATTGCTGTTCACCCCGATTTCTTGAATATAGTCTGAGAGGGCCTGTTTCCAGCCCGGGAATTGGTAAAGACCGGTTAAGTTGAGCATGGTGTTGTCCAGCACGGCGAATGCGGGATGGACAGACGAAAACTCGGACTGCAAGGTCGGAACGGCCTTGATCCTGACGCGCTTGCCAGACAGCCGCATGATTTCTTTGGCAAAGGCGTACCGGCTGCAGCTTCCGCTGCAAGTGGCATGATACGTTCCGTATTCGCTGGTTTGAATAATGTTCAGGATAAATTTGGCCAGCTCGATGGCAGAGGTGGGGGAGCCAAACTGGTCCGATGCAATGGAAAGGGTGGATTCACGTTGTATCTGCGAGAGAAACGATGTGACAAAATTGGTGCCGGCGCCGTAGACCCAGGTGCTGCGGATAATAAAGTGACGGTCGTTAAATTCCCTTACAAAATTTTCACCGGCCAGTTTGGATTTTCCATAAACCGTCATGGGGTGAGGGGTGTCAAATTCGCTGTAAGGTGAAAGGGATGTGCCGTCAAACACATCGTCGGTTGAAATCTGAACCAGCCGGGCCCCGATTTTCCGGGCCACAATAGCCAGGTTCCGGGCACCAACTGCGTTGACATTAAAGGCATCCTGGGGGTTGCCTTCACATTCGTGAAAATCCGTCATGCCACTGCAATTGACAATGACATCCGGTGTATTCATCGTTCCAAAATTCATGATGGTTGCCAGGTTGGTGATATCCTGGATGTCCAGATCGGTATTGAAAAATTCAAAGCTTAGGGGATCACCCACCTGATTGATCGCCTGACCCAGTTGTCCCTGGGAACCGCATATCCATATTTTTACCATTTTTTCTCCTTCGTTTCTTTTTATGTTTTGCGTGGTTGATCAGCCTAATACATGGCCGACAATACGCAGGGAATCTTCCGGACTCACCGGGATGGGTTTGTAGTTCGGATTGAATGAAATCAGTTTGACATGATGCTCTGTTTTTTTGAGCTGCTTGATAAAGCCTTCGCCGTTAAGAACAAAAATTCCCACATCCCCGGACTCGATATAACGGCTTTGGCGCACAAAAACAATTTGTCCGTCATGAAAATCGGGCTCCATGGAATCCCCGCTGATGCGCACCGCAAAAGTCGCGCCCCTGGGAACGTCATCCCGGGGAAAGTCGGTCATTTCGTAAGTATCCGAATCCAGAAACTGGCCGGTTCCTGCAGAAGTGGGCATTAAATAGAGGGGCAGGCTGATCAGGGCAGCGACGGGTTCTTCGGTCAGCAGTTTTCCCTGATAATCGAGCAGATCTGCAGCGTGGCGCTGGACCAGCTGCTTTCCTTCGGGTTTCAATTTTCGGTAACAGCGGATGAGCTCCCGTTCGTTGCGGGAGTAGTAAGCGCCATGACCCTGGCCTTCGTCAAAAAACTCCCAGATTTGACAGTTCATCGCCTTTGCCAGGGCGATTAACGTATTGATGGTGGGATTGACCGTTAATCCGCACAGGATTTTGGAAAGGGTATTTAACGGGACTCCCGATAAGTCGGCCAGTTCCTGATTGGTCAGACGGCGCTTTTTTTTGATGACCTTGATATTTTCTGCCAGCATTGTTTTTCTCCTCTCCAGAATAAAATGATTGTATTATTATAGCATTTATTGCCATTTAAGACAATGCGCATGCCATTAAAGGGGTACTAAGCGCACCGCGTCTTTTATTTTTTTTCAAGTGTTCGGTGCTATACTCAAACTAGAAAAGCGGACTGGCGGCCGAAAGACAGTCTTGCACCGGCAGGCCGTGCAGGAGGCTGAAAAAATCCGGGAGGTTAAACAGATGAAAGGAAAGTGTTTATTGGGATTGGGACTACTGGCAGTGATCGGAGTTTGTTGTCTGGCCGGGTGCAGTGCGACACAACAAAAACCCGTGGAAGGCGTCACTTCCGACGGTAAAAATGTAGCGGTAACCGTAGCCGAAAATCCGACGACAGGCTATACCTGGACCGTTGCCATTGACAAGACGTCGGTCCTTAAAAGTGTGGATGATGATTATGTGGCAGACGATACAGACACCAATAAAACAGGCAGCGGCGGTATGCACACCTTCAACTTTGAAGGGGTTGCCAAAGGGACCGCAGTCATTACCATGGTCGAAAAACAAAATTGGAAAGGGGGACAAAGCGGCCAGTCACAAAAAGTGACGGTGGAGGTTGGGGATGACGGAACCATTACCAAAGCGGAAAAAGAATAATAATTTCAGAAAAGACAGGCCTGCTTGCCTGTCTTTTTTATAAAAGGTATACTATTAAACAAGCGTGATTCAGAAAAAGAATCGACAAATCATCAAAAAGAAAGAGACGGCTGGCAGATTAACCCGGGATGCCGTTCCCGGAAGCGATTTATCCCGGACCGGGAAAAGCCCGCTAAACGGAAAGACGCAGGAAAGGAGGGTGACGCAACCATGAAAAAAATACTGGCACAAATCAAGGAAAAACTGGGCGATTTAAAAGCAAAACTCAAAAAGACCTGGCAGTGGATTGTGGATGAATGCAAGAAATTCAAGATGAATATCATTCCGCTTTTGATTTATGAATGCCTGTATTTTTGCGTGGGGACCTTCGGTGTTTATCCGGGGACCCGGATGTTAATCAATGGCACGCTATCCCTGCTCCACTTAAACTTTGTGGAAGGCTCCAACCTGGCGGCAGCCGTCAAAAATCCTATTTTTGACGTGGTGGCTCTGGGGGCCATCATTGTGCTGGTGTATTATACCATGGTGGAATACGTGGCCATTATCACCTGTTTTAACGAGAGCCGCAACCAGCGCAAAGTGTATACCTGGCCGTTGATTAAGTACAGTTTGCGCCGGGCGCTGGCTGTTTTTAAACCTAAAAATTTTCAATTTGTCCTGTTGATTATTCTGGCGTTTCCACTGACAGATGTGGGGCTGACGTCCAATTTTATGAAAGAGTGGAGCCTGCCGGAATTTATCATGTCGTATATTAAAGATAATCCCCTGTTGTTCGCAGGATTTATTGCGACCATCCTTCTTTTAATTTTTAAAGTATTCCAGTTTTTGTTCATTTTTCATTATTATACGCTGGATCAACCGGAATTTAAGAGCGCCGCGGGGAAAAGCAAGGAGCTGATTAAAGGCCGCCTCTTTTCAACCGCCGGTTTGTACATGACCGCCGATATGATCATCGCCTTTGTCTCCTTTGTGTCGATGCTCCTGCTGATGGGGTTTCTCACCCTGATCAACAATACCAATATCATTGAAAATCTGGTTGCCGGGGCGAACCTGGAGATGCATTCCATCGTTTTTCTGGGGGGACTTTCCGGCATTGTATCGGTCATCTCTACAATCATTTCGATCGTCAACCTGCCCTTTATATTAATGATCCTTTCCGCGTGTTTTTATCATGCCTGTGATGAAAAAGGGTGTCCGATACCCACAGATCCCCGGCTTACGATCAAACCGGAACGCTTCTGGACCCGGAATCGGCAGATTGTGGCGCTGTGTCTGATGTTTGTGGCCGTGCTGAGCTTTAAAACTTTTTCGATCCTAAACCTGTACAACGAAAACGCAGCAGGGAATATGGCCCATAAAACTCTGGTGGCCGGACACCGGGGAGATACCCACGACGCGCCGGAAAACAGCAAAGCCGGACTCTTAAAAGCCATTGCCATTGGCGCCGACTATGTGGAAATTGATGTGGCCGAAACCAAAGACGGTGTCCTGGTGGTTTCTCATGACAACAACCTTAAGCGGCTGACCGGGGAGGACGTAAACATTTGGAACAGTAATTATGCCGACCTTCAAAAACTGGATTACGGCAGTTCCTACAGTCCGGATTTTGCCGGGGAACGCATCATGACCCTGGACGAAGCCATGACGCTCTGTAAGGATAAAATTAAAATGAGTATCGAACTCAAGCCGACCAAACACGACCATGATCTCGTGGAAAAAGCAGTACGCTTGTTCGAAAAAAACAATTTTTATCAGAATGGTTTTTTTGCGTCGCTGAATTATCCCACGCTGGAAAAGGTTAAAAAAATGAATCCGCGCATCAAAACGTGCCTCAATACCTTTGTGGCTCTGGGCAATCTGCAACTGCTGCCTGTGGATATTTACAGTGTCGAGGCGTCGTTTGTCACCAAAAATCTTCTCAAACAGGTTCACAACCGGGGAAAGGAACTCTGGGTGTGGACGGTTAACCGGGAAGATTTGATGGACGATATGATTGCCTTGGGGGTGGACGCCATTGTGACGGATAATCCGGCCGGGGGTCTTGCGGCGGTTCAGGAAAACGCCCCGGACCGGATCGATCAGATCAAAGAAGCCATCACCCAGACCTTTATCAATTTGCAGTGAGGGGCTGTTCATTTTCTTTAATAAAACCAAACCCGGGGGGCGAAACATTGCATTTATCCCCCGGGTTTGGTACTATAAAAAATAAAAAAAATATGGAGTTTAATTTTTAATGAAGAAATATCAATTTTCCAAAGCCAGAAAACGGATGGGAATGCTTTGCATTTTGATGGATGTTATCATTGTTCTTATCAGTCTCGGCTTTATTTTTTACAGCGCAATGCCATCCGCTTTGGGGACGGTGCTTTCCTACAGCTGGTTTATCGTCATGATCGCGGCTTTTCTGGTGGCGGTTGTGGCGGTTATCATCACCAAAGAATACGATGTGATCCGCGGCTGTCTTTTTGAAACACTGATACTGGTGATTGAAGGGATTTGGTTCGGGGTGACCCGCAATCAGATGCTGACGGACTCGCCGGACGCTACGTTTAGCGGAGTGTTTATTGCTGGGACCCTCTGCATTGTCCTGCTGACGATTTTTATTCATATCGATATGATCTGGAATGAACCGATCAAGCGTTTTATGTTAAAGGGCGCTTCCGCCCAGACGCTGGAATTAAACCGGACATTAATGGGAGAAGAATCCCTGAATCAGCCGGTTAGACGAACACTGCAAAATGAAGGAAACCACAACGGGGAAGGGATGCAGCGCGGAACCCGTTCCGGTCAAAGCAACACGGTTCGCCAGCCCGGACGCCGGCAGCCAGCCCGGCGTCCGGAAACCCGGACAGGCAGCCCGGCGGCCGGGAGAACTCCACAGTCCGGAAATAGAACGAGCCAGGGCCAGCCGCGAACAACGGCTCAGGGCAACAGACGCCCGGCCGTCCAGCCGGCCAAACGCCAGCAGCAGACAGGACAGCGGACCGTATCCGGATCGTCCCGGAATACTGGGGGAACGAGACCGGCACAGCCGTCTGCCAGTCGCACAACGCAGCGCCCGATTCAAAATCGTGGCAACGCAAAGAGTCAGGAATCGTTGTTTGTCCGTTCCGGACAGACTACGTATAAAAGCACAGAACATGAATAAAAATTAATTTGCCTCTTGCATTTTTCAATTAAACTGTTATAATAATTCAAGTGAGGTCATAAAAGCCTCACCTTGTGTGCCAATAGCTCAGCTGGATAGAGCGTTCGGCTACGAACCGAAAGGTCGGGGGTTCGAATCCCTCTTGGCACGCCATT
>JAQWCN010000166.1 GCA_028705955.1 Eubacteriaceae bacterium | reverse complement strand
CATACCGATGAGGCTGGACGATGTTTGGTTTTTTCATCTCAAGATGGAGACAAAAAATTATTAGGGGTGATCATGAATGCTGATTCTCCCGATACGCTTTTTGGACAAGCCGATAATGCTATTAATGCATTGAGTTCCGATTATCAGCGTATAACCTGGACAGATGATTCCGGGAAAGTTGAAGATATTAAAGTTAAGGGAACCCACTTTTTTGATGGCAGAAAATTAACCGTTCAGACTGGCGGAACAGCAAGTTCAATGGTTTTAAATTCTGACAAGGATTCTTATAGTAAAGACGTAGCGCTTAATTCAGATTTCTTTGAAAAAATTAATGATTCAACTTATAAAATTAAAGCATCTGTTAGTGAAGGACAGCAGATAGGGACATTGAATATTAATAAAAACGGACAAACTGTTCAACAAATTGCGGTGTATTCCAATAAAAAAATGCGAACACGTAATTTTATAGACTTTATAATTTTACTTGTTGTGATTGGCTTAATTATTTTAATCTGTTTTTATATTTACGCAAAGCGCATTGCAAAACAACGGCGGATGGAACGTATGTCAGCCCGAAATAGAAAAAGGCGGCGCAGATAAATGGGAAAGTTACCTGAATTGCTCGCGCCAGCTGGAGACGAATCTGGAATTATTGCGGCAATTCACGCTGGCGCAGATGCTGTTTATTTTGGTGGAAAAAAATTCAATGCCAGGCAGCGGGCTTCAAATATTGAAGATCAAGAGATGACACATAACATTCGGTTATGTCATCAAAATGGTGTTAAAGCATATTTGACATTGAATATATTAATTAAAGAATGCGAGTGGCCTTCACTTCTGGACTATTTATCATTAATAGCAACGACCGATATAGATGGAATAATCGTTCAGGATCCTGGACTGATATGGTTTTTAAGAAAATGGTGTCCCGAAATTTCACTTCAAACCAGTACACAGGCTTCTATCGGCGGTTTATATGGTGTGAAATTTTTTGAGGACATGGGGTTTACACGTGTCGTACTCCCACGGGAAATGAGTATGGATGACGTTGTAACCATTAAAAATCAGACAAAAGTTGAATTAAAAATTTTTTGCCACGGTGCTTTATGTTATGCACGATCTGGTCAATGTTTATTAAGCAGTTTTATTGGCGGCCGAAGTGGAAATAGAGGATTATGTGCACAACCTTGTCGGAAACAGTATGTTTTAAAAAACAATAAAGGGCAACATGTTGCACAGGGCTATTTACTTTCGATGAAGGATTTAAATACGAAAGAGCATTTGAATGAAATTGTAAAATCTGGAGTATCTGCGCTTAAGATTGAAGGACGTTTAAAAAATCCGGAATATATATATGCAGTAACCAAAGCATACAGGGATCAATTAGATGATATCTATCGTTCTCCACAAACAGAACATACAAAGCATGAGGATATAATGGGGCAGGTTTTTAACCGATCATTCACTCCAGGCCATTTATTTGAAAGATCGGGATTTATTAACCCGGTTATTCAAAAAAATAGAGGGACTTTAATTGGAAGAGTTGTATCTTATGCCAATCGTCAAATAACGATCCAATTGAAAGAAGGCGTCCAATTGTCTGTTGGGGACGGCCTGGCTTTTGGCGAGTCCGCTCAAAAGGGAATTCGGGTTGACAAAATTAAATCAATTCATGGTCAAATAGTGGTTCCTTGTCATTTTAAAATTGAGTTGGGGACAAGTGTATACCGGAATAATAATTCAAAATTAAATACATTTTTGGAGAAGAAGGTAACGGAACCACTTGAATTTAAAAAAATTCCAATGAGACTTCAATTGAATATTTGTGAGAATCAGTCCGTATTTTTTGAAATTTTCACAGGGGAAAAAAGAGAACAAGGTTTTATTTACGACTGTATTCCAGAAAAGGCAAAAAAACATGCCCTGAACTTCGATATTATATTTGAACAGTTATCCAAATTGGGTGATACGGATTATTATTTGGAACACTTGGATCTTAAAATGGAGGATAACCTTTTCTTGTCTAAAGGGCAATTAAATGCTTTGCGGCGAGAAATAATTCAAAAAATTGAAACACCAAAACCTCGAAATTTTATAGAAAAATTTGGGATTATACATCAAGAAACAATTAAAAGAGTTCAGCACGCTCCATTGATTTCGGTTCAAATCCGGGAAATCGATCAGGTTTTTACTTTGGGTTATCTTCCAGTAGATCAATGGGTTATTCCAATTGACGATCCTAATGATCTCAATACTGTAAAAAGTGCAATTCAAAAAATAAAATCCTGTCATCAGCAAGTATTGCTCGCCTTTCCAAAGGTGATGAACACCGCATGTTGTGCGCGTTTTTCAAAAATAATGAATCAAATCCGGACTTTAAATATTGATGGATATCTGGCTTCAAATTATGAATCTTTGATGTTATTAAAAGGAGAAGATAAATTTATCGAAGCCGATTCAACGCTTCATTTTTTTAATAGTGTTACTTCTCATGCATTAAAAGCGTGGGGGTGTAGTAGCGGTGTCTTGTCAAATGAATTGGATATCGTTTCAATCAGGGAAATTGTTGAAAGAAGTGTAATACCGTGTACCCTATCTGTTTTTGGATATCAGGAAGCAATGATTTCAGATAATTGTATTTTTCAGTGTGCGAATGATCAATGTGAAAAATGTCAAAGAACAGGAAATTATTGGCTGGAAGATGAACAAAAGAAAAGATTTCCAGTTTGGAAAGATCACTTTGGAATGATCCATATTTATAATGCAGATAAATTATTTTTGCGAAAAGAATTAGAAAAAATCCAGGGAATTTCAAATTACAGAATTAAGGTTTATGATGAAAATGCATCAGAATTAGAAGCGGTAATTGGTGGCTATAAACATGGTTTTTGTTGGACAATGCCTTTATTGGGAACTCATTATAGAGGGCGATATACAAAGGGTAATTTCTTAAGAGGAGTAGAATGAGAATGAATCAGCGTAGTTTAAATGTTTTGGAGTATCCTAAAATTCTTAAAATGCTTGAGAAATTTTGTGTAACAGATAAGGGTAAGGAAAAAGCAACACACCTTTATCCGATGACAGAATCCGTACAGGTTGAGGAAGGTCTTGATTTGACGGAAGAGGCTCTTGAAATGATTCTGAGAAATGGGCGTCCCCCTTTAGCTCCCTTAAGTAATATCGCAGATTACGTGCACCGGGCTTCTATTGGTTCCATGCTTTCAATGGGTGAACTCTTGAATATAGCAGCAACACTTAGAATTGCAAAAGATATGGAAAACTACTATTTTGAGGATACTCAGCAAGAAAAGCTAAAAGTATTAAAATCGTATTTTGATTCGCTTGATCCCTGTTATGATCTTGAAGAAGAAATAAGTGAAAAAATAATTTCTTCAGAGGAAATGGCTGATAATGCATCCAGAGAGTTAGCAACCATTCGTAAAGAAATTGTGGCTAAAAATGCGCGGATAACAGAAAAGCTTAATGCAATTATTTCCTCATCAAGTAATGAAAAAGTATTGCAGGATCGTCTGATTACGGTCCGTAATAATCGCTATGTCGTACCTGTTAAACAAGAATACAGACATAAAATACCCGGTATAGTTTTAGATAAATCAACCAGTGGTGCAACCATCTTTATAGAACCAATTTCTGTTGTGGAATTGAACAATGAACTCAAATTACTTGCTGGTGAAGAAGAAAAAGAAATCACACGGATCCTAAAAAAATTAACGGAAGTGGTAGCGGCATATCAACTTTCGTTAAATGGTAATTTTGATATTTTAACGGAGCTGGATTTTATTTTTGCCAAGG
>JAQWCN010000165.1 GCA_028705955.1 Eubacteriaceae bacterium | reverse complement strand
TTTCTGATCTGAGATAGCCCTCTTTATCCGCATCGAGAATAGCAATCAAACTGACTTCTGGTAAATCCAATCCTTCCCTTAATAGATTTATCCCAACCAGAACATCAAATTTACCCAATCGTAAATCCCTCAATATTTCCATTCTTTCCATCGTATCAATATCTGAATGAAGGTATCTGACCCGGATATCATTTTCCTTAAAGTATTGTGTAAGATCTTCTGCCATTTTCTTCGTTAATGTTGTAATGAGAACCCTTTCCCCTTGATCAACAGTACTATGGATTTCCCCGATCAAATCATCAATTTGCCCTTTTATTGGACGAACCGATATTTCGGGATCGATCAATCCCGTTGGACGGATCAACTGTTCAACAACTTGTTCACTATGCTCTTTTTCATATTTTCCTGGTGTTGCCGTTGTAAAAACAATTTGATTAATTTTCCCTTCGAACTCTTCAAAAGTCAATGGCCGGTTATCAAATGCAGAGGGCAGTCTAAAGCCATAATCAACCAAATTCTTTTTCCTGGCCCGGTCTCCAGCAGACATTCCACCAATTTGCGGAATAGATACATGGGATTCATCAGCAATCAGTAAAAAGTCCTTGGGAAAATAATCGATAAGCGTATACGGAGGACTCCCAGCTGGAAGATCATTAATGTAGCGTGTATAGTTTTCAATTCCTGTACAGTATCCCATCTCTTGAAGCATTTCTAAATCATAATTTGTTCTTTGCAAAATACGTTGAGCTTCAACCAATTGGTTATGTTCTTTAAAAAAAGAATAACGATCTCCAAGTTCCTGTCGAATACCAACGATTGCCTTCTCCAATTTTTCGGGTGTTGTCGTATAATGCGACGCCGGGAAGATGGAAATATGACTCAATTCTCCAATGATTTCTCCAGTTATTGTGTTGATTTCTGTTATTCTCTCTATTTCATCATCAAAAAATTCAAGTCTGATAGCCTTGTCTGACGAAGCCGCCGGGAAAATCTCTAATACATCCCCACGAACACGAAAATTATTTCTTTCAAAAGCAATATCATTTCTCGAATATTGAATATCGACCAATTTTTTAATGATATCATCCCGGTCTTTTTGCATCCCTGGTCGAAGTGAAATAACCAAGTTTTCATAATCGATTGGACTCCCTAATCCATAAATACACGAAACTGACGCAATAATAATCACATCTTTGCGCTCAAAAAGAGCAGCCGTCGCTGAGTGTCTTAATTTATCTATTTCATCATTGATCGACGAATCCTTTTCAATATAAAGGTCGGAACCCGGAACATAAGCTTCAGGTTGATAATAATCATAATACGACACAAAATATTCAACCGCGTTTTCCGGGAAAAAACTGCGAAATTCATTAGCCAATTGTGCCGCTAACGTTTTATTATGAGCAATAATCAATGTTGGCTTTTGGACCGCTTCGATTACTTTTGCCATCGTATAAGTTTTTCCTGAACCGGTCACGCCCAATAATGTTTGATATTTTAAATGGTTTTGAATCCCTTTTGTTATTTTATTAATGGCTTGTCCCTGGTCTCCCATCGGCTGAAAAGAAGAAAAAACTTTGAAAGGTTTTGAATTTTCCATTTTGTTTTCCTTCCTATTTACTGACAATTTCCAAGGCTTTTTGTAGCTGTGTATCTTGATCCTGGGGAACGGACAAAGTATTCTTATAATCTGGATTTTGATCTATAACAGTATTTGGTGTTAACCCAATCCCATGAATATTACGTCCATTGGGCGTAAAGTATTCTGCCGTTGTTAATTTATATCCAGAACCATCAGACAGTGATTTAACCTCCTGAACAATTCCTTTTCCAAAAGTCTTTGTTCCAACGAGTGTTCCTGCTCCTGTATCCTGGATCGCACCAGCCAATATTTCTGATGCACTTGCCGTTCCTTCATTAACAAGAACAACGATAGGCTTATCAAATTTAACATCACCACTTGATTTATAATCCTGACGTTCTCCATCCTTTTTAACCGTATAAACAACCTCAGTATCCCCCAACAAACGATCTGCTACAGAAACCGCGGAGTCAACCAATCCACCTCCATTATAACGCAAGTCAATAACCAGAGATGTAATTCCCTTCGCTTGTAGATCATTCAATTGCGAATTAAAATCATCTCCTGTTTTCTGCGTAAATTCTGAGATGGAAATATAACCTACATTATCATTAATAACGGATGAGGAAACCGTCTGTTCATCAATAGACTGTCTTTCCAGATCATAACTTATTTCCTGATCATTTCTTTTAACCGTCACATTGACCTTTGTTCCAGCATCTCCTCGCATTTTTGAAACAGCATAATCTGATCCCTTACCCGTTACATCTTCACCATCAACTTTTACAATAACGTCCCCTGTTTGAATGCCAGCATCACCCGCCGGCGTTCCCTTATATGGTGTCACGACAACCGTATTTTTATCATCGTCCTCTGTCACCACGATTCCGATACCCTCATAGGTCCCCGTAGATGTTTCCATCAAAGATTTAAATTCATCTTTAGTATAGTAAGCACTGTACTTATCTCCAATGGCATCAAACATTCCTTTTATCGCACCATCCATAACAGTCGCTTCATCAACATCTTTATAGTAGTCTGACTGGATAATCTTTTCCAGTTCCAATAATTTACTCACATGGTCGGCAACCTCTTCATCTCCAGTTGAAAAAACATAATGATGTCCAAAAGAAAGCATCCCATTCACGGTGAAAAAATAAGTTCCAATATTGGAAATCACAATGATAGCGATAAGTAATATAAGCTTTTTTTTATTTTTCAAATTATTTTTAACCTTTCATTGATTCTTTGGAATTTCTACTTCCCATAATAATAAAAAAAGGAAAGAACGTAAAGTCCTTCCCCACAAAAATACTTTTATTTAAGGCATTGGCAAATATGAAGAAGGATCAAGATAATTTCCCGCTCCATCCAAAATGCTAATATGTAAATGTGGCCCTGTTGACCATCCTGTTGATCCAACATAACCAATGATATCTCCCTGATTGACATATTGTCCTTCTGAAACAGCAATTTCACTTTGGTGACCATATAACGAAGAGAATCCATTATCGTGTGCAATCATTACACAATTCCCATAACCACCATATTCTTGTGCCAAGGTAACGGTTCCACTGGCAATGGCATAAATAGGCTGTCCCGTTGTTTCACCAATATCCAACCCTTCATGATAAGCGGTTCCAACCCCTCCTGTTGCATCGGAACCACGATATCCAAAGTACGAGGTAATATAACTGCAGTCTACTGGCCAAATAAAACCTTCAGAAGATGTCGTCCCTGTTGAAGTTGAGACATTAGATTCAGCAGTATCTTCAGTCGTTTTAGATACTGTTGAATCCGACTGATTTTGCGCTGCGTCTGATTCTGCTTTTTGCTTCGCAGCTTCTTCTGCCTTTTGCTTCGCGATAGCAGCCAATCCCGTTTCCGCTTCCTTGATAGAAGACTCCTGTTTTGATATCTCTGCCTGGTAATCCCCAGCGATATCTTTATTCTTTGCCAAAAGTTCATTTTGTTGTGAAACAATATTTTCCTGACTGGCAACCGCTGCCTGTTGTTCCGCCTGGACACTTTCTAATTCTGTTTTGGAATTTTCAAGATTTGTTTTTTTCTGATTAATTTCATTTTCAATATTTTCAAGCTGATTTAAAGCATCTTGATCCGCTTTTGCTATTGAAGCAACCATTTCAACTCTCGAAATAAAATCAGCAAAACTTTCAGAAGAAAACAGCACTTCTGAATAGCCCTCCGAACCATACATATACATAACTCTTAA
>JAQWCN010000164.1 GCA_028705955.1 Eubacteriaceae bacterium | reverse complement strand
CCATATAACCAGAAAGATACCCTCTGTCAAATTGCATCCCTTCAGTCAATTCCAATTCAGTCCCCATGCCTTTACCTTCTTCAACAGTAATGACACCATCGTCACCAACTTCAGACATTGCCTTTGCGATGAGTTCTCCAATTTCAGTATTTGCCGCAGAAATTGAAGCAACCTGAGCCTTGGATTCAGCTGATTTAACCGGTTCGCTAATTTCCTTCAACCCATCAACAACCACGTCAACGGCCTTTTCAATCCCTTTTCTTAAAATCATCGGATTAGCACCCGCAACAACATTACGGTTACCTTCACGAACAATAGCCTGAGCCAATAATGTTGCCGTTGTTGTTCCGTCACCAGCTACATCATTTGTCTTTGTCGCGACTTCTTTAACCAGTTGAGCTCCCATATTTTCAAATTGATCTTCCAGATCAATTTCTTTTGCAATGGTCACTCCATCGTTTGTAATATTAGGTGCCCCATAACTTTTTGATAAAATTACATTGCGTCCTTTAGGTCCTAAAGTTACTTTAACAGCATCGGCCAGTTTATCGACGCCATTAATTAATAATTCTCTTGCATCAACACGGTATTTAATATCTTTTGACATTTTATTATCTCCTCAAATTATGCTTAGTCTTTATTCCACAATGGCCAGAATATCACTCTGTTTGATAATTAAAAACTTTTCTTCATTAACTTTAACTTCTGAACCGGAATATTTGGAATAGATAACTTCATCCCCTGCTTTGACATCCATTGGCACGCGTTTGCCATCGATCACTTCACCAGAACCGACTGACATAACTGTTCCCTGCTGTGGTTTTTCCTGAGCAGAACCCGGCAAAACGATCCCACTGCTTGTTTTTACTTCTTCATCTTTTACTTTAATTACAACTTTGTCACCTAATGGCTTTAAACTCATTTTTTATGCCTCCAATAATTATTTTCAAATTATTAGCACTCGATATATTTGAGTGCTAATAGTATGTTAAACTATTCATCTTTCTTTTGCAACAGTTTTTGAAGGTTTTTTATTTTTATTTAAGACTATTCAATATTTAATCCCGGTTCTGCATTCAAATATAAATCACTGGTTTTTCCAGCCTGATAGTCATAATATGCCATTGATCCGATCATCGCCGCATTGTCCGTACATAAGACTAAATCAGGATAATAAACAGTTATTCCTTCTTCACCAGCCTGTTTTTTCATTCTCGTTCTAAGCCCTTGATTAGCAGAAACGCCACCGGCAATGCATACTTTTTTAAGTCCTGTTTTTTTTGCACAATGACATGTTTTTTCTACCAAAACGTCCAATACCGCTGCTTGAAAAGACGCCGCAATATCCTCACGTTTAAATTCAATGTTTTTTTGTTTACAATGATTGATATAATTAAGAACTGCTGACTTTAATCCACTAAAACTAAAATCAAAGCTGTTTTTATCCAAAAAAACCCTTGGAAATTTTACTGCTTCTGCATTTCCCTCCCGGGCCGCCTGATCAATGGCGGGCCCACCGGGATACGGATAGCCTAACACTCTCGCCACTTTATCGAATGCTTCTCCCGCCGCATCATCCAATGTTCTTCCCAAAATTGTATAGGACTCATAAGCATTAACTTGAATGAGATACGTGTGTCCTCCGGATACAACCAAAGTCAAAAAAGGTGGCTTTAAATCCGGAAATTGTATATAATTTGCTGCAATATGACCTTCAATATGATTAACACCAATCAATGGTTTATTAAGAGCATATGCCAAGGCTTTTGCAGCTGAAACACCAACCAGAAGCGCTCCCACAAGCCCGGGGCCATGGGTTACCGCAATCGCATCAATATCATCAAAAGTCAATTGACTTTCAGTCAGTGCACTTTCCAAAACATAAGGTAATTTAATAACATGGTTACGGGATGCAATTTCAGGGACAACCCCACCATATTTTTTATGAATATCTATTTGTGAATAAATTTTATTAATTATAACGTTTCGGCCGTCTTCTACTATTGCAATAGAAGTTTCATCACAAGATGATTCGATAGCTAATATTTTCATTTTTTACTCTTTCTGGCTTGTTTTGAAATCAGTATTTTGGTCATTAATTCAGCCCCCATTCCATCAGGGTAATAATGGCTTCGGTGTCCACTGACAACGAATCCCATTTTTTTATACAAGTTCAATGCTTTTGTATTATTTTCTTTTACTTCCAATGTCATTTGTTTGCATTGTTCATCTATGGCAATATGATCAAGCGCTCTCATAAGCATTGTCCCTAATCCTGATCCCTGATAATTTGGAAGAACACCTACTTTCATAATTTGGACTTCATCAACAACACACCAAGCGCCAGCAAAACCAAGGATTTGATCATCTCTTTCTGCCACAATATAACGCGCAATTGGATTCCTTATTTCATGGAGATATGAATCCATCGTCCATGTTCCCAATTGACATAGGGACTCAATTTTTTCAATCGTATATAAATCTGATATTTTCATTTTCCGAAGGACAACTGTCATTTCCCAAATCGCTCCTCAGCTGAAGACGGTCGAATATACATTAGTGACGCCTCCTTAAAATCAACGGTTTTTCCTTCTTTCATTTTTCTTATTCCAATTTGAGCAGCTGAAGATGCCCGGTTCATTGCCAAATATGGCATTACCTGATAAACATTATCAACCTTGTCTTCTATTTCTTTATAATACTTCTGACACCCATCGCCTAAAATATATTTTTTTTCTGATCTCTTGTTTAAATATACAATTAATTCATTAATATCACATACTGTATCTGGTATAATTTGCTCAACCTGAGTCCCGTCTGCTTGATACACTCCTGTATAAACTTGAGAACGTTGAGCGTCTAATATAGGGCAAATAATGCCATCTGCATAATAAATATTGACAGCCAAACTTTCCAAAGTTGAAACAGTCACCATCGGTTTGTTTAAGGCTTGAGCAAATCCCTTTGCCGTTGCCATCCCAATCCGAAGTCCGGTAAAAGATCCCGGACCACTTACCACTCCAAAAGCATCCATTGTCTGGATGGATAAACCCACGTCTTTAAGAAGGTGATCAATCGCTGGTAAAAGTTTTTCAGAATGTTTTTTTTCATAATTGACAATTGTCTCGCCAATAAGTTTTTCTTCATCGATAATCGCCGCTGATGCAACAATCGTTGCCGTATCAATCATCAGTAATTTCATTATTTTTTTCCCCCTCATTATTGATTTTTTGTAATGCTTCATCAATCTGATTGAGTAATTCCATTGTAAAAATCCCACTGGGTAACAAAGACTGTATCTTTCTAAGGGATAGCCCCATTTTACTGACCGTATCAATCAAATCCCCTTGCAAAAAAGATGAATCACAGTATTTTGTCAACACTTGATACGCTTGGGGACAAGCCATAATTTTTCCAATCTTTGAATCAATACTCAGTTGATCGGATTCTTCTTTGTTATTCCATGGTAAAAATTGAGAAAGAACCATCCAAATAATATCTTTTTTACTAATTGTATTTTCAAATAAAGTTGTAAAATCGAAAGGACCCGTCTGTGTATCATCATTCAAATAGAGAATCACCTTATCAAGCATCTTATTGGTCAACATTCCCTTGGAGGCCGCAACCATTTTGTAAAGGGGTGTCGTATACGCAACGGTCTTTGTAAATCCGTTGTTAAAATCAATATGTGTTCCCGTCAACGTTTCGTATTGGGCCACAAGGGCATCAATCAATTGTTTTCCCTTTGGTAACGCAGTCAAATCATTCATATAAGAAAAATATGTAATTTCATTTTTACGATTTTCTGATAGCCGTACCGATGCTTTTAATGGTA
>JAQWCN010000163.1 GCA_028705955.1 Eubacteriaceae bacterium | reverse complement strand
ATTTTCCGCTCCCAGTCGTTGGGTCTGGCGTCAAAAATCATGCCAAAATCCCCGCAGACCAAAAGCAGTTTATCCGCCGGATCCGCGGCCAGTTCTTTTCCTATTTTTTCTTTGATCAAATCGATCTTGGCAATATCGTAATCCCCGTGGATATCCCCCGTGATAAAAACCCGGCTGTAAGCCATGTGTGTCAACTCCTTTTGATTGATGCCCGGCGCTTCATGCTCCCAAAACATCCTTGTGCTTGTCTGCTTCTATTATAAAGGGTCCCGCCCCGAAAAGGCTTAAGCAAATGCCCCGCCTCCACCGGTCTGTTGCCGGCGGTCTTTCATCATTTACTTTTTAAAGCGTTTCCCCTATAATGAAACCATTGGTATACAGCATTTCAACTCTTTAGAAGATGAGGTAAAACGTTATGAAATACGCTATTGGCATTGATATCGGCGGCACCAATACCCGGGTCGCCCTTGTGGACGAAAACTTGAAAATGATTGACCGCATCCAGTTCGCCACCCCGGCAGACGATCCGGCGGCAGCCATCGCCCGGATCACCGAAAGCATCCAGGGTTTTTCGGTTGCCCCTGACGCCCTGGCCGGCATTGGCATGTCCTGCCCCGGCCCCCTGGATCTTAAAGCCGGCACGGTGATCGTCACTCCCAATCTGGGCAAGGCCTGGTTTGGCTATCCCCTGACCCGGGTTCTGGCCCAGGCGACCGGCCTTCCCGTCACCCTGGAAAATGACGCCAACCTGGCGGCTTTGGCTGAAGCGGCCGTCGGTGGCGGAAAAGATTTGCGCTACGTCCAGTTTCTGACCATCTCCACCGGTATCGGCGCCGGATTTGTCGTGGACAAAAAAGTGTATCAGGGCGCCCACGGTTTCGCCTGCGAAGTGGCCAATGTCTGCCTGTGGCAGGACGGTCCGGTTCAGGGCGCTCTTGTCCCTGGCGGCATTGAGGCCATTGCCAGCGGCACCGCCATCACCCGCCGCGCAAAAGCTGCCGGACTCCAGGTTCGCCACGCCGGGGATGTCAACACCCTGGCGCTTGAGGGAAATCCTGCGGCTCAAGCCATCATGGCCGATGCCAAACAGTACCTGGCCAATTTTATCGCCGCTCTGATCGCCATTAACGATCCGGAAATCATCATTCTCGGCGGCAGTGTCGCCCTCAAGATTCCCGGTTTTGTGGAAACCGTTGAAGCCCTGGTAAAGGAAAAAGTATTTGACGTGATCCGCCCCACCGTCCGGGTGGTCCGCTCCACCCTGGATGAAGACAGCGGTCTTCTCGGTGCGGCCTTTTTAGCCTTCACCTCATCCGGAGATTGATCGTGGGCAGCACAATGTTTCCGGAGCCTCAAACCGCCCTGCAAAAGCAACTCTTTACCCTGCAGGATTGCCCCTACCGGGATTTTCAGGCCCGGCTGATCCCCACCATCGATAAGGCAACCATTATCGGGGTGCGGATGCCGGCCCTGCGCAAACTGGCCCGGTCCTTCGGGAAGACCCCGGAGGCCGCCGGTTTTCTGACCCGGCTTCCCCACCGGTATTACGAAGAAAATATTCTCCACGGCTGTTTGATCGCAGCCATCCCCGATTATCCGTCCTGTCTTGAGGCTGTGGATAATTTTCTGCCATTTGTGGATAACTGGGCGGTCTGCGACACTTTCAAACCCCGGGTTTTTAAAAAACACCGGGCCGAACTGAAGGCGGTCATTCCCCAATGGATTGCTTCTGACCGTCCCTACACCGTGCGCTTTGGTGTGGGGATGCTCATGAATTTTTTTCTGGATGACGCCTTCGATCCCCAAACCCTGGATTGGGTCAGCGCCATTGTTTCGGAGGAATACTACGTCAACATGATGGTGGCCTGGTATTTTGCCACCGCCCTGGCCAAACAGCCGGAAGCCACCCTGCCCGTCATCACCGGCCGGCGCCTGCCGGTCTGGACCCATAACAAGGCGATCCAGAAAGCCATCGAGAGCCGGCGGATTTCCCCGGAACAAAAAACTTTTCTCCGCACCCTCAAAATTCCCAAAAAATAATCCTTGACAGAAATGCCGAATGAGTATATTGTGTATGTACGATATACACACCCGTAAAAACGGGAAAAGGAGGCAATGATGACACTGCTATCTGTCAAACATCTATCCAAGCACTACGAAGCCTTTGATTTAACGGATGTATCCTTTCAATTGGAACCAGGCTACATCATGGGATACATCGGTCGAAACGGGGCCGGAAAAACCACCACCCTCAAATCCCTGCTGGGGCTGATCCACCCCGATTCCGGCACCGTTACCGTGGACGGCCTGGATTTTTCCAAAAACGAACGGGCCTGTAAAGCCATGATCGGCTTTGCCTGTGGCGGGGTCAGCTACTATCCCCGGAAACGGCTTAAAACCATCACCGACGTCACCCGTCAGTTCTATGATCACTGGGACGAAAGCACATACCAGGACTGCCTGCAACGCTTTGAACTTTCCGAAGATAAAAAAATCAACCAGCTCTCCGAAGGGATGAAGTTGAAATACGCACTGGCCCTGGCCCTGTCCCACAACGCCAAACTTTTGATCCTCGACGAGCCCACCAGCGGCCTTGACCCGGTTTCCCGGGACGATTTGCTCACGCTGTTCCAGAAGATCATCGAAGACGGGGAACACAGCATTCTTTTTTCCACTCACATCACATCGGATTTGGAACGCTGCGCCGATTACATCACGTACATCCAGGATGGACACATCATTGCAAACCAGGACAAGGACAGCCTGTTGGAGGCTTGGCGGCTGATCTCCGGGAAAAAGACGGATTTAACCCCGGAACTTGCCCGAAAAATGGTGGGCTGTCAGAAAAACCGCTTTGGTTTTGAAGGTATGATCGCCACCGGGGATCTTCCCCAGGATCCGCGTTACACCGTTGGGAATCCGGATTTGGAGGCCATCATGGTTCACATTGAACGGAAAGGGGAAACGCTATGAAAAATCTGATGCTAAAGGAACTGCGGTTGAGCACCCATCCCATGGTATACATGTGGCTCATTCTCATCACCCTGATCCTCATCCCCAGTTATCCCTACGTGGTGGCTTTCGGCTACGTGTTCATCTCTTTTGTGTTTATCTTTACCGGCGATAAGGAGAACAATGACGCACTGTTTACGGCGATGCTTCCGGTCGCCAAAAAAGATGTGGTCCAGGCCCGGTTTTTTACGGTGGTGGGTATTGAAGTGTTGTCTCTGCTTTTGGCCCTCCCCTTTGCCTGGCTGAGTACACGGCTTAACCCAGCGGGGAATCCGGTGGGACTGGACGCCAATGCCTCCTTGTTTGGCGTGGCTCTGGTGATGTACGCCATTTACAACGTGATCTTTATCCCCGGGTATTACAAAACCGCCTGGAAAATTGCCATTCCCAACACGATTGCGATTGTCCTTGCTTCAATTTTTGCCGCAGTGGCAGAGGTTGTGGTCAGCGTGGTGCCCGCTGCGGCGCGCTTCGATGGATGTGCTCCGGAGACCATCGGTTTCCGGCTGGCGGCCCTTGCGACCGGTGCGGTTATTTTTGTGGGGCTCACCCTCATCGCTGAACACCGGGCCGCTGCCAATTTTGAAAAAGTAGATCTCTAGGCATGGATATCGTCATCAATCCCCAATCCCAAACCCCGATCTATCAACAAATTTACAGCCAGATTTCAGCCCAGATTGTCCGCGGGGAACTCACCGGGGACTCGGCCCTCCCGCCCATCCGATCCGTGGCCCGGGAATTAAAAATATCTGTGATCACCATTAAAAAAGCCTGGGAGGAACTGGAGCATCAGGGCTTCATCTACACCGTCACCGTCAAAGGGTGTTTTGTCACC
>JAQWCN010000162.1 GCA_028705955.1 Eubacteriaceae bacterium | reverse complement strand
TATGCTCTGGAATTATTCGAATAGCCAAAGGAGTGCAGGATGAATGATTTTAAAGCAATTCCCAAAGTTATCGGACTAAAACAGACCCTTAAAAAGGTGGCTTCCCAGGAAGCCGTTCAGGTCATTTTGGCCGGGGATAGCGATGACAACATCCAGAATGATGTTAAAATTCAATGTGAGAGGGCCGGCGTGCCGGTCCTCTCTGTGAGTAATAAGCGGGACCTTGGCCGGGCGTGTGGAATTGAACGTCCGGCAGCGGTTGTCGCATTGCTCAAAGAAGAAGATTAAAAGTCTGGGATCAGACCGGAAATGCCGTCTAAGTGCGGAGGATCAGGTCTTTTTGCGGATTTCTAATAAAAAATAATACAGAAAGAGGAGGTGCAGCACTGAATGCCTACCATTAATCAGCTTGTGAAGCAGGGAAGAAAGACTGCGGAACTGAAAACCAAAACTCCAGCCTTAAAGCAGAACCCTCAGAAACGCGGCGTTTGTACAGCGGTCAGAACATCGACCCCTAAAAAACCTAATTCCGCTTTGAGAAAGATTGCCAGGGTCAAATTGGTCAACGGCATGGAAGTTACAGCGTATATCCCGGGAATCGGCCATAACCTGCAGGAACATAGTATT
Organism: Eubacteriaceae bacterium; assembly: GCA_028705955.1. Taxonomy (GTDB): domain Bacteria; phylum Bacillota; class Clostridia; order Eubacteriales; family Eubacteriaceae; genus JAQWCN01. Next base: position 3,225 of record JAQWCN010000162.1, on the reverse strand, counting down.
GTTCTTGTTAAAGGCGGTCGTGTTAAGGATTTACCTGGTGTCCGTTACAAGATTATCCGTGGGGCTCTCGATACCGCAGGCGTCGAAGACCGTAAGCAAGCTCGATCCAAATACGGGGCCAAGAAGCCCAAAAAGTAGTGCATCGTCGTGCTGCCACAGACCCGTATAAGAACTGGTCAGTGGCGCGTGCCCGGAAACCGGGGACGCCATAGAAATTACGATGGAGGCGGTGGAAAATCCACGGCCATGCAGGGTTTTTAAATAATCCTTGCAGCACAACGACATTTGGATGTCGAGTACCGATGAAAATCAAAATTCGTTAAGGAGGGAAGCAAGTGCCTAGAAAAGGACCAGTTCCAAAGAGAGAAGTTCTGCCCGATCCGATATACGGCAATGTTGTCGTGACCAAGCTTGTCAACAACATCATGCTGGACGGAAAGAAGGGAGTTGCCCAACGTATTGTATACGGCGCTTTCGAAAAAGTGGCGGAAAAAACAGGAAAGGATGCTTTAGAAGCATTCCAGGAAGCTTTAGCCAATATCACACCGGTATTGGAAGTTAAAGCAAGACGTGTGGGTGGTGCCACTTATCAGGTGCCAATCGAAATCCGCGCGGAACGTAAACAAGCTCTGGCGCTGAGATGGCTCGTGTCTTATTCACGTAACCGCTCAGAAAGAACCATGGTCGACCGTCTGGCCGGCGAAATCATGGATGCCTGCAACAATTCAGGCGGAGCTGTAAAGAAAAAAGAAGATACACACGCAATGGCCGAAGCCAACAAAGCCTTCGCCCATTTCAGATGGTAAATCCCAACCGGTGCGGTTGGTTGCCATTTTTACAACAAGGAGAAATTTGTGCCTAGAGAATATAGTTTAGAAAATACGAGAAACATCGGGATTATGGCGCATATCGATGCCGGAAAAACAACGACCACCGAAAGAATTCTCTTCTATTCTGGTAAAATCCATAAGATCGGCGAAACCCATGATGGGGCTTCACAGATGGACTGGATGGAACAGGAACAGGAAAGAGGAATCACCATAACCTCAGCGGCAACAACATGCTACTGGAAAGACAACCGGGTTAATATCATTGATACCCCGGGGCATGTGGATTTTACCGTTGAAGTGGAACGTTCCCTGAGGGTTCTGGATGGTTCGGTCGCAGTGTTCTGTGCAAAGGGCGGTGTTGAACCACAGTCCGAAACCGTATGGCGTCAGGCGGATCAATACAATGTTCCCCGTTTGGCTTATATTAATAAAATGGATATTACAGGAGCTGACTTTTATCACGCTGTCAGCATGATTAAGGACCGTTTAGGTGCGCATCCGGTATGTATTCAGTTGCCAATTGGCAAGGAAGCCGATTTTATCGGCATTATCGACCTGATTAAAATGAAGGCCGAAATTTATAAAGATGATATCGGTGAAGAAATCGAAATTACCGATATTCCAGATAACATGAAGGAAGAAGCCGAAAAATATCACGACAAGATGCTTGAATCCTTATCTGAAGTCGATGATAACATCATGGAAAAATATCTGGAAGGGGAAGAAATCAGTCAGGACGAAATCAAGGCTGCCATCCGTAAAGGCACATGTGCCGTTAAGATGGTTGCAGTGACCTGCGGTTCTTCTTACAAGAACAAAGGGGTTCAGATGCTCATGGACGCCGTGGTGGATTTCATGCCATCACCACTCGATGTGCCGGCTATCAAAGGGACCAACCCGGATAGCGGGGAAGAAGAAGATCGTCATCCGTCCGATGATGAACCTTTCTCAGCACTGGCCTTTAAAATTATGACAGACCCCTATGTTGGGAAACTCGCTTTTATTCGGGTTTACTCGGGGAAAGCCGAAGCAGGTTCTTACGTTTACAACTCATCCAAGGGTAAACGGGAACGGTTTGGCCGGATTCTGCTCATGCACGCCAATCACCGGAAAGAATTGACAGAAGTCTTCACCGGGGATATTGTCGCAGCGGTTGGACTCAAAGATACAGGAACCGGAGATACCTTGTGTGATCCGGATCATCCGGTTGTTTTGGAATCCATGGTCTTCCCGGAACCGGTTATCGATGTCGCCATCGAACCTAAAACCAAGGCAGGTCAGGAAAAAATGTCGGTTGCCCTTCAGAAACTTTCTGAAGAAGATCCAACGTTTAGAACCCATACCGATGAAGAAACCGGACAGACCATTATCTCCGGAATGGGTGAACTTCACCTGGATATTATTATCGACCGGATGCTTCGCGAATTTAAAGTCGAAGCCAATATTGGTCAGCCTCAGGTTGCTTACAAAGAAACCATCACCAAAAAGGTGGATGCAGAAGGAAAATTTGCCCGTCAGTCCGGGGGCCGTGGCCAGTATGGTCATTGCTTGATTACCCTGGAACCACTGGAAGCAGGGGAAGGCTTTGTTTTTGAAAATAAAGTTGTGGGTGGATCCATTCCAAAAGAATTTATCGCACCAATCCAACAAGGGATCGAAGAAGCCATGCAAAATGGTGTTCTGGCCGGTTATCCGGTTATCGATCTTAAAGCAACGGTTTTTGATGGTTCCTATCATGAAGTCGACTCCTCGGAAATGGCCTTTAAGGTCGCCGGGTCAATGGCTTTCAAAAATGGGATGCGTAAAGCAGCACCGGTTATTATGGAACCAATGTTTAAACTGGAAGTTGTCATTCCTGAAGAATACATGGGCGATGTCATGGGTGATATTAATTCCCGTCGTGGCCGTGTTGAAGGAATGGAAGCCCGCAATGGGTCCCAGGTGATCAATGGGATGGTTCCATTGGCCGAAATGTTTGGCTATGCCACTTCCCTCAGAAGTAAAACCCAGGGCCGTGGTCTTTACACCATGCAGTTCTCCCACTACGAACCCGTACCGAAGAGTGTTGCCGAAGACATCATGGACGGTAAAAAATAAGAATATAAAATCGAATCACGGTTTTAAATCCGCGGTTTATCAGGCGTGGGGATAACCATTCAATCCCCGGCCTTTGAATTTCGCCTGCGGCATGATCAAGTCAGCCGTCAGGGCAAGAAAGAAAGGAGTCATTTTAAAATGGCAAAAGAAAAGTACGAAAGAACCAAACCTCATGTTAACATTGGTACCATCGGCCACGTCGACCATGGTAAAACAACGTTAACAGCTGCAATTACCCTCGTTCTGAACAAACGTTACGGCGGGGAAGACGCAGTTGCTTTTGAAGATATCGATAAAG
>JAQWCN010000032.1 GCA_028705955.1 Eubacteriaceae bacterium | reverse complement strand
AAATGACCGCTCTTTTTTATGATTAAATTTATTTTACAGTCTGTACCGCATTATCCTTTAACATTACATCATGGGCGCCGCCTTCAGTGATGCTTGTGGCAGAAACCAACGTGAGTTTCGCCTTTTTCTGGAACTCAGAAATGGAAAGCGCTCCACAGTTACACATGGTGGACCGGACTTTCGACAATGTGGCGCCGACGTTATCATGCAGGCTGCCAGCATAGGGAACATAGGAATCAACCCCTTCTTCAAAAGAAAGTTTTTTGGCCCCGCCCATATCGTAACGCTGCCAATTCCGGGCACGGCTGCTGCCTTCACCCCAGTATTCTTTCATATAATTACCGTTGATCCGGACGATTCGTGTCGGACTTTCATCAAAACGGGAGAAGTACCGGCCAAGCATCACAAAGTCTGCGCCCATGGCCAAAGCCAGGGTGACGTGATGATCGTAAACAATGCCGCCATCAGAACAGATCGGAATATAAACGCCGGTTTCCCGGTAATATTCATCCCGGGCTTTGGCGACTTCAATAACAGCGGAAGCTTGGCCCCGGCCGATCCCCTTTTGTTCCCGGGTAATACAAATAGAACCGCCGCCGATTCCAATTTTAATAAAATCGGCTCCAGCTTCTGCCAAAAACCGGAAACCATCCCGATCCACAACATTACCGGCGCCAACCTTGACCTGATCGCCATAGTTCTTACGGATCCAGTCGATGGTTAATTTTTGCCATTCACTATAACCTTCCGAGGAGTCGATACACAAAACATCAGCGCCGGCTTTTAAAAGAGCGGGAATTCGGGTTGCGTAATCCCGGGTATTGATTCCAGCGCCAACGGTATAGCGTTTTTGGGAATCCAGCAATTCCAAAGGGTTGGATTTGTGTACAGAATAATCTTTTCGGAAGACAAAATAGGCCAGAGAGCCATCCTTATTAATGATAGGAAGGGTATTGAGTTTATGAGCCCAAATAATATTATTGGCTTCCTTTAAGGTTGTGCCTTCGGGGGCAGAAATGACAATGTCTTTTGGTGTCATAAATTCATGAACTGGAGTGGATGGGTCCATTCGGCTGATTCGGTAATCCCGGCTGGTGACAATACCGACAAACTGGCCGTTGGCAGTGCCGTCGCTGGTTACCGCAACCGTTGAGTGACCAGTTTCTTCTTTTAAATCAAGAATATCCTGCAAGGTGGCTTCCGGAGAAACGTTGGAATCCGAAGGAACAAACCCGGCTTTATACGCTTTAACCCGGGCAATCATTGCGGCTTCGTCCTCAATGGACTGGGAACCGTAAATAAAAGAAATACCACCTTCAGTCGCCAGGGCGATAGCCATTTTTTCACCGGAAACAGACTGCATGATGGCAGAGGTCATTGGAATATTCATGGTAATTGCAGGTTCTTCCCCCCGCTGGAATTTGACAAGTGGTGTTTTGAGATTGACATTGTCGGGGATGCATTGGGCAGAAGAATAACCTGGGACCAGCAGGTATTCATTAAACGTGTGGGATGGTTCTTCAAAATAATGGGCCATACTTTCTCCTTGCTTTAATAGAATAAATTAATCTTAATGCGACGAAAAGCAATAACCGGCACTCGATTATTGCTTTTTTAAACAAAAAATATGATTTGTCATTAAGTATATGATTTTTTAATAGGTGTGTCAAGATCAACACCATGAACTTTTCAGAAAAACTTTACTTAAAAAATTTGACAAGCCTTTATCAAAAAAAGAATTCGTGCTATAATATTAAAAAGATTTGGTTATCTTTTCGTTTTATTATTTACATATTTTTTACAGATCAGAAATTTGGAGGAACTATGGAAACATTTCACATTTCGCGGCGTTTAAAACTTTTTTTTGTTTTAGCAGGGACATTACTCTTATTAGGTGGATGGCAATGTGCTTATGCAGCAGAAAGCAGCAGTGCAAGTACGTCAACCCCAACAGCACAGACAGAAACAAAAAAAGAAAATCTGATCAGTGACAGTGCCGGGGTGTTTAGTTTTACCATTAAAACAAAGCCGGATTCAGCAAAAGGAACAAACGGAACGGTTACGTTAAGTTCTGCAGCTGAAATTCACAAACAAAGTGATCAGGCTTTTGGAACGTTTGTGATTCCGGATACTGTCACAAAAGATGGGTCGGAATACGATGTGGTTGGAATTGATGCCAACGCTTTTGGCAGTGTGACAACCATTCATGCAGTCATCATTCCGGATTCTGTCCAGAAGATCGATACCAGTGCTTTTCTGGCGGAAGGCGTTACAACAGCTCAGGCCAAGGAAAGCGGAACAAATGAGAACATAACCGTTTATTGCAACGAAGGCAGTGAAGCGCAGACCTTTGCGAAAGCCCAGGGGTGTTCTGTCAAAACAGATGGGGTGCAGATTTCCCTTTCGGCAGACAGTATTGAAGCGGGACAGACGGCAACAGCGAAGGTAGTCTTACCTGATTTTATTACGTCTTCAGCTGCGGCTCAGTGGTCTTCGGCAGACAAATCCATTGCGACGGTTGATGATTCAGGCAATGTAACGGCGGTTAAAGAAGGAATAACGACCATTACGGCGACAAGCCAGGGGTTGAATGCATCGGCAAAGATTGCTGTCACTGCTGCACAAACGGCTCAGGCATCCGCTTCAGCGACGCCAAGCCCTTCACCTTCGGTCAGTCCAAGTCCGTCACCTTCGGCATCACCCAGTGCGACGGCAACACCATCGCCATCGACAACGGTTGAAAATAAAACAGATGCGGAATCCGATGAAAATGCAATTTCCACCCAGTCTGTAACAGCACAATCTGCGCCATCGGTGAAATATCAGGCCCACGTCGCATACGACGGTTGGCAGAATCAGGTTGCTAACGGCAATGTTGCCGGAACAACCGGTAAGGGCATTCAAATGGAAGCCCTGAAGGTTCAAATTACCGGGGACAGTAATTTAGGCGTGTCTTATCGGGCTCATGTTAAAAATATTGGATGGCAAAACTGGACCAGCAATAATGGATTGGCCGGAACAGAAGGCGAAGGCCTTCAGATGGAAGCCATCGAAATGAAGTTGACGGGTTCTGATGCGTCAAAATACAGTATTTATTACCGGGTTCATGTCAAGAATTACGGCTGGATGGGCTGGGTTAAAGATGGCGAGTCAGCTGGAACAACAGGGCTGGCGTACCGCGCCGAAGCTGTCCAGATTGTATTGAGAAGTAAGGATGCCGGGGCGCCGGGAAATACGGATACCGGATTTTTATCCAGTGAAACGGTCATTGCATCCTCGGCTGTTAACGTAAGAAGCCAGGTGCAAAATGAAGGCTGGTTAGACTGGGTTTCAGGAGGAAATACCTCAGGAACAACGGGTAAAGGGCTTCAGATGGAAGCTTTCCAGACTACATTGACCGGACCGCTTAACGATTCACAGATTCAATATAACAGTTATGTAGAAGATGTCGGATGGCAGGGATGGAAAGCCAACGGCAGTGTATCCGGAACGGTCGGTCAGGGAAAACAAATCGAGGCGGTTCAGTTTCAGCTGACAGGAACGGCTGATCGCTTGTTTGATGTCTATTATCGTGTCCATGCCAAGAATTATGGCTGGATGGGATGGGCAAAAAATGGTGAGTGGGCCGGGACCAGCGGCGGAGACATTCGGGCAGAAGCCATCCAGGTTAAACTTGTACCGAAGGGAAGCTCTGCACCGGGAAGTACCGCCAATGCATATCTGGAACTTCACCGTGATTATGCTCAGGATTTGATTGATGTGGCCAACAGTCAGATCGGTTATGAAGAAAGCAATGACTGGACAAAATATGGTCAATGGTATCAGGATAAAATGAATGCCAATGGGTTTGCTTATGGCGAATGGTGTGCGATGTTTGTATCCTGGTGCGCCAATCAGGCCGGTATTCCGGAAGATGTCATTCCGTGCCATGCTTATTGTCCGTCGGGAACCAGTTGGTTTGGCAACCAGGGAGAATATCAGCTGAGGGGATACGTTCCGGAGGCTGGCGACATTGTATATTATGACTGGAACTTTGACGGGACAACGGATCACGTTGGAATTGTAACCGGCTATGATGAATCAACCGGCTATATTTCAACGGTAGAAGGCAATACCGGATCCGGGACGCCTTGTGTGAGTGCCAGCCGATACCCGTACAATTGGAGTTATATCAACGGGTATGGGGTACCAGCATATTGATAAAAAGTACGATAACAGGATGAAGGTGACCTTCATCCTGTTTTTTTATAGAAAATTGGCATCTTTTGTGGATTACGGTATAATAGAAGCAATAAATGGAGGCTTGAATGGATAGCATAAAGGGATCGCTGGAAAGCGTTGTGTTCCACAATGATAAAAATGGATATACCGTCGCCGATTTTGATGTCAATGGGGAAATGATTACTGTCGTTGGAACGATGGATACGCCGCGCATTGGGGAATACATGACGATGACGGGCTTTTGGAAAGAACACCCCATTTATGGGGACCAATTCCAAATGGAAAATTTTACATTGGATTTGCCAACATCAGAAGAAGGGCTGATCCGATATTTAAGTTCGGGATTACTTCCGGGGGTAGGTGAAAAAACGGCGAGGGATATCGTTGCCCATTTTGGGGATCAGACCCTGGATGTTTTGGATCATTCTCCAGAGAGATTAACGGAGATCCGGGGAATTGGCAAGAAAACATTGTCCCGGATTATTGAAGAATATCAGGAACAGCGGGAAATCAGGGATGTTCTCATTAAACTGCAGGATTACGGGATCTCGTCGACCAATGCCATGAAACTGTATGGGGTCTATAAGGCGGATACCGTTGCCGTTCTTTTGGATGATCCTTACCGGATGATTAAAGATGTTCGGGGAATTGGATTCAAAATAGCAGACCAGATTGCTTGTCAACTGGGGATTGAAGCACAAAACCCCAAGCGGATCCGGGCCGGGATTATTCACAGTTTAAGAGAATGCTATGCCCAGGGCAATACCTATATGTCTGAAGAGGAGCTCATTCAAACCAGTGTTAAAATCCTGGGGGTCAACCCGGACGATATTGCACCGGAATTGGGGGAATTAACCTTAACGGGTGGGGTTCATGTGGATGAAATTGACGGAATCAAGGCGTATTATCCTATGGGTTTGTACGAGGCCGAGGATAATACGGCTTTGTCCATGGCCCGGTTGGTCAGAGGGGCATTTGAAAATGACAGCCTCGATATAAAACAAGCCATTGAAGAATACGAAAAAACCGTGGGGATCCGGCTGGATGCCGTTCAGTTCCAGGCCATTGAGACAGCCACTCAGGAGGGAACGGCCATTATTACTGGCGGGCCGGGAACCGGAAAGACGACGATCATTAATGGTATTTTGACTATTCTAAAACAGATGAATTTAAAAGTATCCCTGGCGGCACCGACCGGACGGGCGGCCAAACGGATGACGGAGACAACCGGGGAACAGGCGACGACCATTCATCGCCTGCTTGAATATGATTATAGCGGGGATGATGATTTTCCCTGTTTTAAAAGGGATGAGGATAATCCACTGGAAACAGATGCTATCATTTTAGATGAGGCGTCAATGATTGATATTGTTCTGATGAACAGCCTGCTCACCGCCATTACACCGGGGACGCGGCTTATTCTGGTTGGGGATGCCGACCAATTGCCGTCGGTAGGGCCCGGCAATGTTCTCGAGGATTTGATTGACAGTGGCATTGTAAGTGTGGTCCGTTTGGAACAAATCTACCGGCAGTCAGAAAAAAGCATGATTTCTGTCAATGCCCACGATATCAATGAGGGAAATATTCCGGCAATCGATAATCATTCCGACTTTGTTTTTATCCGAAAAACGGAACAAACAGCCATATTAAAAACGGTTTTGGATTTGATGGGCTGGCGTCTCCGGGAAAATATGGGGTTCGATGTCCTCCGGGATGTTCAGGTCATTTCGCCGATAAAAAAAGGAACGGTAGGGGTGATCGCTCTCAATAAAGCCCTGCAGGAAATTCTTAACCCGCCGGCAGAAGATAAAAATGAACGGACAGTGGGGCTGACTGTTTTCCGGGAAGGGGATAAAGTCATGCAAATCCGGAACAACTATCAGATGCATTGGGAAGATGCCCGGGGACCCGAAACGGGGGAGGGTGTTTACAATGGCGATATCGGAATGATTGAAACGATTGATTCCCGGGCAAAACAAATGAAGGTCCACTTTACAGACGATAAAATGGCGCTTTATGACTTTGATCAATTGGATGAGTTGACACATGCTTTTGCCATGACCGTTCATAAAAGTCAGGGCAGCGAGTTCCCGGTGGTTATTATGACACTGGTTGGCGGTTCACCGTTATTTTTAAACCGCAAGTTGCTTTACACCGCGGTTACCCGGGCAAAAAAGATGTTGGTTTTGGTGGGAAGTTATCCGAATTTTGCCAGAATGATTCATGCCGGAACCGCCAATAACCGCCGGACAGCACTGGTGGAGCGAATCAAGATGTACAGTGAGATGGGCATTTAACATGGCCATTTTTTCTTTCCTTGAAAGCATGCTTTTTATTGATAATGGAACCTGTCCCGTTTGCGGTCGTGTCCTTTTTGAAAAAAAGAGTTATGTCTGCAGCCGTTGTTATGAAGCATTGCCGGTTAACCGGTTGCGGACGTGCAAGGTTTGTGGACGTCAAATGGAGACTTCGGAGGGAGATATTTGCTCCGAATGTTTAAAAGAGAAGGATCCGGTGTTTGATGGCGGATTCAGCTGGCTGGTATACACTGGCGGTGCCAAAAAAGTGATTCAGGGATTTAAATTTGAAAGCCGGAAGGCTCTGGCCGGCTGGGCAGGAAAACAGATGGCTGATGCGGCGGCCGGCATTTCCTGGATGGCGGTCTGTGACGGTATCATTCCCGTTCCTTTGCACCCGAACCGGCTAAAGGAACGGGGATATAATCAAAGTGCCTGGATTGCCGAAGGGTTTTCCCGGAGAATGGCAGAAAAAGGGATCGGCCTGCCTGTTGAAAATAAGCTTCTGAACCGGATGGTTGATACGCCGCATCAGGTTGGGACGAACCGGGACTTTCGCCTTCAAAATATGCGGGAGGCGTTTCAAGTGATGCAGCCGGAACGGGTCAAAGGTAAATCCTGGATTCTTTTGGATGATGTTATGACAACGGGCGCAACGCTCAGGGAATGCGGGCGGATGCTTCAATTGGCGGGAGCCCGGGCCGTTTATGCAGTGACGTGTGCGGGAAGAAGCTGACAAGGCAAGAAAACACCCGCAGTATACAGAGATTTATCCGTGTATTCTTCAGGTTCATTCGCTATAATAAACAGTAAGAGTGGGGGAGGTTAAAAATGATCGATATGCACAGTCATGCATTATTTGGAGTGGATGATGGCGCCCAAACGTTAACGGAAAGCATTGATATGCTCAAAATGGCGAAAGCAGTTGGTTTTGATACGGTTGTTTTGGCACCGCATTACATGGTTTACAAAGGATACACATCCGCAGTAGCAGAAAATGAAAAACAAATTGACAGACTAAAGGAAGCCCTTGAAAAGGAAGGGGTATTCGTAACCTTGATTCAGGGGAATGAACTTCTCTATGATTATGCGTTGGTGGAACAATGGGACACCGGTCAATTTGCCCCTTTGGGAACAAGTGATACCTATTTAATCGAAACGACCCGGGAAGGCGGAACAGCATTGGGCCTTCAGAATTTTATGCGAAAAATCAGCCAGCGGGGTCATAAAACCATTCTTGCCCATCCGGAACGCTATGATTTTGTTCAGGATGATCCCAATGTTCTAAAAGATTTTATTGAACAGGGAACGCTGATCCAAAGCAACTATCTTAGTTTGTTGGATTATTACGATCAGGCGACAACAAAAACCATTCAGATTATGCTGGAAAATAAAATGGTTCATTTTTTGGGGAGTGATGCCCATCAACAAGAAGGGTACGCCCTGTATCCAAAGGCGTTTGAAGTGGGCAGGGCCATTGTGGGTGACGAGCAATGGTTTGCGCTGACCCAAACCAATCCGGCAGCACTTCTCGCGGGGGAAAAAATTGCAGTATCTGAGCCCGGACACTATCGGGCCCCGGTTAAGAAAGCTGTTTTGACGCACCCGGTGACAGGGATTCTGTGGTAAAAAATCAAAATAAGAAAATAGAACACCCCTGAACGGGTTCACTCAACATGGACAGATTCAGGGGTGTTTGCGTGTCAGGAAAAGAGCGCAGATTGACTGCGTTTATGATATAATAAAAAAACAAAAAAAGGGAGGAATGAATCATTGGAAAAAGGTGAAATTAAAAAAAATTTGATTGCCATTGTTGGCAACGACGGGCTTTTAACAGATACACTGATGCGGGATCACACCTCCTTCCGGGTGGGAGGCGCAGCGGATTTTTTGGTGCTGCCGGAAACACCGGAACAATTGACCGCGGTTCTGGCATTTTGCCGGAAGAGTGGAGAGCCCTTTTATCTGATGGGCAATGGCAGCAACCTCCTGGTCCGGGATGGCGGGTACCGGGGAATTATGATCAAAACCCGGGCGATGGATGCCATTAGCGTCAAAGGAACGCAGCTGTCGATCGAAGCGGGAGCCATGTTGCGTAAAGCCGCAGCCGTAGCTTTGGATCATCATCTTTCCGGGATGGCTTTTGCCTCAGGAATCCCCGGTTCCGTTGGAGGAGCTGTGGTGATGAATGCCGGAGCCTATGGTGGAGAAATGCAGGACATTGTCGAATCCATTGAAGTGGTTACGGAACGCGGTGAGTATAAAAAAATCCCGGGGAACGCCTGTCATTTTGGATACCGGAAAAGCATTATTCAGGAAAATCCATGGACGATTTTGAGAATTAATCTCGGGTTAAGCCCTGGGGATTACAATACTATTAAATCTGAAATGGATGATTTTAACCGGCGCCGCCGGGAGAAACAGCCGCTGGATATGCCCAGTGCCGGGAGTACCTTCAGACGTCCGGAAGGTTTCTTCGCTGGAAAGCTGGTGCAGGATGCCGGGTTTAAAGGGTACCGTGTTGGCGGGGCCCAGGTTTCAGAAAAACACAGTGGTTTTGTTGTGAATGCAGGCGGGGCAACGGCAGAAGATATCCTCACGCTGATCAAAACCATTCAAGACGGAGTCAAAAAGCAATTTGGTGTCGAACTAAAGACAGAAGTGATTGTGATAGGAGAAGTATGAGACTGATAGCAGATATGCATACGCACACCACCTACAGTCATGGCCGCAATTCCATCGAAGAAATGGTTCAACAAGCCCGGAAAATGGGGCTGGAAGCCATTACCATTTCGGATCATGGCCGAAGTCATCCACTGTACGGGGTCAAAAAACAGAACTTTAAAAAAATGCGGGAAGAAATTGATGCGCTGAATCAAAAATATGACGATATTGATATCTTTCTTTCTGTGGAGTCCAATATTATTGGGGCAGATGGAACCATTGATATCAAAGAAGAAGAACGTCAGTACTGCGACTGGATTTATGCGGGGTATCACTACGTTTATATTCCTGCGACGTTTAAAGATGTGTTTAATTTTATGGGACGTAATTATTTAACCATGATCCTTCCTTTTATGCGCAAAAAAACCATTGCAGTGAATACACAGTGCTATCTTAACATGATGGATCGTTACACATTAAAGATGATTACTCATCCCGGGGATAAATGTCCGATTGATGTGGAGGCGGTGGCGAAGAAGGCAGCGGAAAAAGATGTAATTTTAGAAATTAATCCCAGACATTATCATTTGAATGCCCGGGAATTAAAAAAAGTGATGCACTATGGAGGCAAATTTGCCATTAACAGTGATGCGCACCGGAAAGAAAATCTTGGGAATGTGAGCAACGGGATTGAAGCGGCGCAGGAAGCGGGTGTTCCGATCGAACAGATCGTTAATGTAACAGAAGATGAATAACAAGAAATCAGGTGAGTGACCATGAGAACCTTAATTGTGACAGGGCTTTCCGGAGCAGGAAAATCAAAAGCGGTAGACATATTGGAAGATGTTGGCTTTTTTTGTGTGGATAACGTTCCACCCCAGCTGGTTCGGACTTTTGTGGATCTGTGTCATTCGGGAGAATCGGAAATTGATAAGCTGGCAGTCGTGACAGATATCCGCGGGGATTTATTCAGCAAGCGGTTCCAGGCCGATCTTTCCGATTTCAGCAATAATCATAAGGATGTCGAAATTCTGTTTTTGGAGGCAGATCCGGAAATATTGGTCTCCCGTTATCAGGAGACCAGACGCAAACATCCGCTGTCGGGTAAGGCCGGCAATTTGAGTCAGTCCATCGCGATGGAAAAACAAATGTTAATGACCCTGCGGGATAACGCAGACCATATCATTAATACGACGAAGATGTCGACTGCAGATTTAAAAAAGACGTTGATTAATCTTTTGGAAACAGAAAAAACCAATGTGACAATTCAGGTCAATGCCTCTTCGTTTGGGTTTAAATACGGTATGCCCATGAGTGCTGATTTTGTGTTTGACGTGCGTTTTTTGCCGAATCCGTTCTACAAAAAAGAACTTCGGCCATTGACGGGGAACGATGAGCAGGTAAGGGATTATGTGATGTCCTTTCCGGAGGCCAAAGATTATTTTGAAAAAATTGTCGCTTTGGTGGATTCGGTCATCCCTCATTATAAAAATGTCAATAAAGAGCATGTCGAAGTTGCTTTTGGCTGCACAGGCGGTCAACACCGGTCGGTGACTTTTGCTTATCTTTTTGAGCAGGCTTTTCAGAAAAAAGGGTATAAAACCAGTATTAGCCACCGGGATATCCAGAAAGACCGGGAAGCAGGCCACTGATAACGGGGTAATGCAAGCTGAAGGGCAATGCGCAGAAAATGATCAGACGACACACAGAGATTGAGAGGAATGCCTTATGGAAATAAAAGAATATATCCGGGAGTTTACATTAAAGGATGTTGTTAAGGTTAGAAATCCCCGGGTCGTTGCCTTTGGTGGCGGGACCGGTTTATCGGTTATTTTAAGAGGACTGAAACGGTACACAAATCGGGTGACGGCCATTGTGACCATGGCAGATGATGGCGGAAGTTCCGGAATGCTCCGGGAAGATTTGGGAATGCTGCCGCCAGGGGATATTCGAAATTGTATTTTGGCCCTGGCCGATGATGAAAATGTCATGCAGGCTTTGTTTAATTATCGTTTTGAAAAAGGCGGTTTAAAGGGGCACAATTTTGGAAACCTATTTTTGGCGGCCATGTCAGGAATCAGCAGTGATTTTTATGATGCGGTTCTCAGAACGTCGGATGTCCTGCAAATTACAGGACGGGTTCTTCCAGTGACGCTGGACAATATGATTCTGGTTGGACAATTAAAAAATGGAACCATCATTGAAGGGGAATCTCAAATCCCAAAAGCGGCGATCAACCAAAAATCCAGAATTGAAAAGATCTATTTAAAAGATGGAAAAGCCCAAGCCCTTCCGGAAACACTGGAAGCCATTAAAGAAGCGGACATTATTATCATGGGTCCGGGCAGTCTGTACACCAGTTTGATTCCACATCTGCTGGTTGGCGGCATTGAAAAGGCAATATTGGACAGCCACGCCAAGAAATTTTATATTGGCAACATTATGACCCAGCCGGGGGAAACCATTGGATACACCCAGCGGGACCATTTACAGGCCATTGAGAAACACCAGCACCTTTTGGATCCGGAACATCCTTTGTTTGATGATGTGATCATGAATCAAAGTGATTTTGGGTCCCAGGTGATTACCCGTTATCAGCATATTGGATCCAAGCCGGTGGCGATTGGGGAGAAGATACCTTATTATCATTATATTTGTGATGATTTTGCCATTCAGGATTATGGGAAAGTCCGGCATGACGCCGATTTACTGACAAAAAGGATCTTTAAAATATATATGGGCGAAGAAGTCTGATTCCACAGGGAGGTTGGCATGAGTTTTTCAACCAATATAAAACAAGAGTTGTGCCGTTTGCCTTTTGAAGCACAAGGGTGTATGCGTGCTGAGCTTGCGGGGATGCTCGCGGCAGCGGCGGTCATCACCAAAGAAAGAGCGGTCATTTCTTTTTGTTTAACCACTGAAAGCCCGGCGGTTGCAGGAAGACTTCATCATTTGACACGTTTGATGTACAGCACCGGTTTGAACGTCCAAATTGATAAGAATAAATATTTTGGAAAAAAAAGGCTTTATCATGTGATCTGTGATGACGATTCATTGGCCAGACAGATTTTAAAAGATGCCCGGATCCTGAAACAGCAGGATGACGGGCCGGATCTGTACGCTCTTCAGGTTCCGCCTTATTTTTTATCCCGGCAGCGCTATATCAAGCATTATATGCGGGGCGTTTTTTTAGCGGCGGGGTCGGCCAGTAATCCCCAAAAGAATTATCATATCGAAATGGTGGGACGCCATGACGCTTTTTTAAAAAATATCGGAGATATTCTTTCGGAATATGATATCCGGACCATTATCGGAGAACGTAAAGGAACGGCGGTGCTCCATATTAAAGAGAGCGCCAGTGTCGTGACTTTCCTGGGATTTATCGGGGCGCATAAGGCTTTGCTGGAAATCGAAAACGTCCGGATTATGAAAGACATGCGCAATGGGGTCAACCGGCAGGTGAACTGTGATGTGGCCAATCTTCAAAAAACAACGGATGCAGCTTATTCCCAGCTTGATCATATTCAGAAAATAAAAAATAAGTGTGGATTGGATCATTTGTCTCCGGGTCTCCGGCAAATTGCCGAACTGAGAATGCTCAATCCGGATGTGTCCATTAAAGAGCTCGGTGAGTTGATGGTTCCGCCTATCGGAAAATCCGCTGCTTACCACCGCCTTGAAAAAATAAAAAAAATCGCGCAGGACTGTTAATTCCTGCGCGATTTTTTAATCTTCATAAATCAATTCATTCCGGCGGGTAATATCGCAAATCTGTGTTCCCTTGCCAAAGACCTTGTTTTGAAGTTCATGGCCAATATCATAATGATCCCAGAAATGCATGGGAGCGAGAACCTTGGGATGAAGGGTATCGATAAAGTATTCGGCGGCTTTAAATGCCGAATGACCAAGTCTGGAGTCCACCGGGACAAATGCCAGATCAATGGCACCGTCAGGATATTTTTGGACCAAACTGTCGATTTCCGCTTTATAATCTTCTTCTTCCACTTTAGGGTCAATGTCCGGACGGGTTTCCGGATCCCAGTCCCACCAGTTTAAATCGCCGGCATGAAAAATGATCTTGCCTTCAGCTTTGACCAGAAACGAAACGCCGAGATCAGTGGAACCGTAGGTTTCGATATCCACAACGCCACACTTTGGATCTTCAAAGTGTTTGGTCTGGTAAGGCGAGACATAAAACACATTGCTGCCACCCTTGGGTGGGATATCATCACTTAAGATGTACGTGGCATTGAAATCTGTTCCGTAAGAAAAAATGCGCTGGGCAAAATGATCGTGATGGCTGTGGGATGCAAAAAAATAATTTTGACGGCCTTTTCTGAGAAATTGGGGCTGAATATTGGTGATGTCATCAAAAATCAGGGTGTTGTTATTCAATTGGACGATAAAACCACTGTGATGCAAATAAATAACTTTCATAAGGGCCTCCTTTGCGTTTAATCCGTTATTTATAAAATGATTATATCAGCTTTAACTGAAAAAAACATAATGAGGACAGAAAAGAATTGGTTTTCTTGTTTTGCAAAAATTTCCATGTTATTGAAAACAAAGCAAGATTTGCAATTGTTTAAAGGGTAAAAAATGGGCAAGGTTGATGAATGCTATTGAAAAAAATCATAGAAAAGAGTACAATTAATCTATCAATTTAAAGGTGGGTACCGAAGTGATCAGACGATTTTTTGTTGAAAAAAAGCCCGGTTTCAATACAGAATCCGTGGATTTAGCCCAAACGTTCCGACGAATATTAAACTTGAAAAAACTTGAAAATATTCGGATTTTGTATCGTTATGATATCGAAGATTTATCAGATGATATTATGGAACAAGTTGTAAATATTATTTTTTCTGAACCGAATGTGGATCATGTTTATACCGATGAGATGCCGTTATCCAAAGAGGAAAAGGTTTTTGCAATCGAATTTCTTCCTGGTCAATACGACCAGCATGGCGATTCGGCGGTTCAGTGTATTCAAATTTTGGCTGGCAGAAGACCCTTGCTTAAGGTGGCAAAATGTGTCGTTCTTCAGGGTGATCTGGACGGAAAAGATATTGACAAAATTAAACAGTATATGATAAACCCTGTAGATTCCCGGGAGGCGGATCTGGGTCCCCGCACGTCCTTGACCGACGCTGTGAAGAACCCGGCGCCCGTGGCGAAAATAGAGGGTTTTATTGATTTTACGGACGAAGAACGCAAGGCCTTTGCACAGACCATGGGGTTTGCAATGAGTCCGGAAGATTTGGCCTTTGTTCAGACGTATTTTAAAAATGATGAAAAACGTAACCCGACCGTTACAGAACTGCGGGTTATTGATACGTACTGGTCGGATCATTGCCGGCATACCACGTTTGCCACACAAATTCAATCCATTGATTTTGAACGCGGCCCGGTGAATGAAGCAGTGGAAAAAGCGTTCGCTCATTATGATGAAACCAGGGAAATGCTCTATGGCAGCGAAACGGACAGGCCCATTACCCTGATGGATTTGGCCTGTATTGGAACAAAAGATATTAAGGCCCGGGGTCTGGTGCCGGATTTGGATCAGTCCGAAGAAATCAACGCCTGCAGTGTGAACATCACCGTGGATCATGACGGACAGGATGAAGACTGGCTTTTGATGTTTAAAAACGAAACCCATAATCATCCGACAGAAATTGAACCGTTTGGTGGCGCGGCAACTTGCCTGGGGGGCGCGATCAGAGATCCGCTTTCCGGCCGGAGTTATGTTTACCAGGCCATGCGGTTAACCGGGGCCGGTGATGTTACAGCTCCCATTGAACAAACGCTACACGGCAAATTGCCCCAGCGTAAAATTTCCCAGGAAGCTGCAGCTGGTTACAGCTCTTACGGCAATCAAATCGGTTTGGCAACGGGACAGGTTTTTGAAGTTCACGATCCAGGATTTTTAGCCAAACGCATGGAAGTGGGGGCGGTCATTGCCGCTGTCCCCAAGAAAAATGTCCGCAGGGATGTGCCCGTCCCGGGGGATATCATTTTGCTGGTTGGCGGCCGGACCGGACGGGATGGCTGTGGCGGGGCAACCGGCTCTTCCAAAGCCCACACCGAAGAATCAATTCATGAAAGTGGTGCGGAAGTTCAAAAAGGGAATCCAATTGAAGAACGAAAGATTCAGCGTTTGTTCAGAAATCCTGAATTGGCTCAAATGATCACCCGGTGTAATGATTTTGGCGCCGGCGGGGTTTCAGTGGCCATCGGGGAACTTTCAGACAGTCTGGATATCAATCTGGATAAAGTACAGAAAAAGTACGAAGGGCTGGACGGAACAGAACTGGCCATTTCAGAATCCCAGGAACGTATGGCGGTGGTTGTCTCGGAAAGTGATGTCGACCGCTTTATTGCGCTGGGCCATCAGGAAAACCTGGAAGTGACCCCGGTTGCTGTGGTGACAGATACCGGCCGGCTGCGTATGAACTGGCGGGGAGATGAAATCCTTAATCTCTCCCGGGATTTTTTAAACACTAACGGAGCAAAACAATACACCGATTTATTGGTTCAAGAACCGGGAAAACCCCAACCGTTTAAGACGACGGGGGATATTGCAGGGCGCACCCAAAAAATGATGGGGGATTTGAATGTAGCCAGTCAAAAAGGATTGGCGGAAATGTTTGATGCAACCATCGGGGCGGGAACCGTCACCATGCCTTTTGGAGGAAAATACGCTTTGACCCCTCAGGATGGCATGTGTGCAAAAATTCCAGTGGAACATGGCGATACCAAAACCTGCAGCATCATGACCTATGGTTACAATCCGGGCTTGGCAGAATGGAGCCCCTTCCACGGGGGCGAAAGCGCCGTTATTGAATCCCTGGCAAAAGTGGTAGCCATGGGGGGCGATTTCAGAAAAACCCGTCTGAGTTTTCAGGAATATTTTGAACGTTTAGGACAAGATCCATCAAAATGGGGACGTCCTTTTGCGGCTTTGCTCGGCGCGTTTGAAG
>JAQWCN010000031.1 GCA_028705955.1 Eubacteriaceae bacterium | reverse complement strand
CTTAATAAAACTTTATTTAAACACATGCTATAATAAGTAAATGAAATGAGGTGTTAAATATGCTTTGGATAAATAATATTGTTCCTTTTTCTTCAACACAACCGGAAATAAGTGAAAAAAAGAATCTTAATTGGAATGAAATTCCTAAAGTTAAAAAAAATAAAGAATACTTTTTTCAAGTTTGTGTCACCGATAACGAAATGTATGATCGCTATCTTAATAATGATCTTATTACTGTTAAAATTCAAAATTTTTGTAGCAATAATTCTGATGCAATTGTCGTTCTTCCCGATCATAGTATTTGTCTGAAAAAATATAATTACGAAAACCATAAAGTTTTATTGTCTAATCTCAATCCCTGTAATCATGATCTAAAATCTTATGATAAAGCTGAGGTCACTATTCTTGGGGTTCCAACTTCAATTGTCAGAATGAATTAACAGATAAAAAAAAACAGACAAAAGATTAATGTCTGTTTAATTTCTTTTTTGGTGCGAGAGACGGGAGTCGAACCCGTACGTACGTGGTACACACGCCTCTGAAACGTGCTTGTCTGCCTATTCCAACACTCTCGCAAACTCTATAATTTTTAATGCTCACTTATAATAAACTTTTCTTTATCTTTTGTCAAGTATGAATTATAATGAATTATCATTTATTTATTTAAGGAGATATCATTATTAAAAAAAATGAAAAAATTATTCTACTAATTCTCATTAGTACAGCCGTTCTTGCCATTCTGATCTTTTTTATCTATAATAAAACCCAACAATACAACCTGGAAGTAAGAGTATCACAAAACGGACAAATCATCAGAACTCTTTCTTTAAACCAAAATTATAAAGAAACCATTCGGTGTAGCGAAGGATACAATACGATTATGATTGAAAATGGTTATGCCTCTGTATCCGAATCCGATTGTCCAAACCAAATTTGTGTAAACAGTAAAGCAATTTCCAGCGTTGGGGAAACGATTGCTTGTCTTCCCCATCATTTAATTATAGAAATCGTTCAGAAAGAGAATCCATGAGTCCAAGTAAAAAAATTGTCACCATTGCCCTATTAACAGCCATTGCTATTATTTTAAGTTACGTTGAATCGCTTATCCCTTCTCTCATACCTATTCCAGGTGCCAAAATTGGTTTACCAAACATTGTAACTTTATTATCTCTCAATATGTTAGGAATGATTGTCACTTTGTTAATTGTTATTTCCCGTATTTTAATTTCTGGATTTATGTTTGGCAATTTAAGTGCCATCATCTATGCTTTATCTGGTGGCGTATTAAGTTGGTTGCTAATGGGAATTCTGATTCGTATTAATCAAAATAAAGGGAAACCTTATTTTTCCCTTTATTTTATCAGTATTCTTGGTGCCATTGCCCACAATGTTGGTCAACTAATTGCGGCTTCTATCGTTGTAAATAATGCCCATCTTTTTATTTACTATCTTCCATTTTTAACGCTCATTGCTATTCCTACCGGTCTATTAATCGCTTTTATTTCAAATAAATTAATGAAAAATCTATCTTTTTTTTCTTCATCATTGTTTCATTAATTTTCTTTTGCTTTTTCCCGAATAAAGAGCCGTACTGGCGTTCCCGAAAAATCAAATGTTTCATTAATCTTATTTTCCAAATAACGTTTATATGAAAAATGCATTAATGATTCATCATTAACAAAAATCACAAAAGTTGGCGGTTTAATCCCTGTTTGTGTTCCGTAATAAATTTTTAATCTGCGACCATTTTTAGCCGGTGGCTGTTTAATTGTTACAAAGTCAATGATTGCTTCATTAATCTTATTCGTTGGAATGCGTTTCTCACTCTGCATCTTTACAAATTGAATGGTTTCAAAGAGTTTATCTGTTCTCTGGCCTGTTTTTGCAGAAATAAAAAGCAAAGGAGCATAACCCATAAAGGCCAAATTATTGCGCACCTCTTTAGTAAGCTTTTGCATTGTTTTGTTATCTTTTTCAAGAGCATCCCATTTATTAACAACCAGGATTGTTGGAATAAAGCGATTATGTGCGATTCCTACAATCTTGCTATCTTGCTCTGTTACCCCTTTTGTTGCATCAATCATCATCACAACAACATCTGCCCTGTCAATTGCCGCAACCGCACGGATAATACTGTATCTTTCAATATCATCAAATATTTTATTCTTTTTTCGCAATCCGGCGGTATCAATAAAGATATATTCTTTTCCATTATGGATCACTTCACTATCAATGGCATCTCTTGTTGTCCCGGGAATATCACTGACAATCAAACGTTTTTCACCCAAAAGATGGTTAATCAATGTTGACTTTCCAACGTTTGGTTTTCCAACCACCGCAACTTTTAAATGTTGATCGTCCTCTTGTGGTTCTTGATAAATTGCTTCAACATTATGAATGATACAATCCAATAAATCCCCAAGACCAAGACCTTGTTCTGCTGAAATTGGCATAGGATCCCCTAACCCCAAATTATAGAATTCATACAATTCTTGTTCTAACTGAATATGATCCAGCTTGTTAACCGCCAAAACAACTCTTTTTCCCCTTTTTCTGAGCATATCTGAAACTTCTTCATCTGCAGCTGTCATTCCCTCACGTCCGTCGACAAGTAAAAGAATTAAATCTGCCATTTCCATCGCAATTTCCGCCTGAATCCGCATTTGTTCAAAAATAGTATCTTTTGTTTTAACTTCAATTCCACCTGTATCAATTAATGTAAATTGATAGTTTTGCCATTCAGCATCTGCTATAATGCGATCTCTTGTAACGCCTGGTGTATCTTCTACAATGGCAATTCGTTCTCCAACTAATTTATTAAATAATGTAGATTTTCCAACATTTGGTCGCCCGACCACCGCTATAATAGGTTTCATATTATCCCTTTCTTGTAATTAAAATGACTCATTGAGAAGATACTCTACAAATGATGCTCCATTAACTGGAACAACAATTACCGGTCTTTGCAACTTTTCACTAATCATTTCAACCGTTATATCATCCAGTAAAATTGAAGAATGGTCTTGAACCATATTTTCAGGAATATAATACGCCTCAATTTCTTGAGCTTTTTCAATGCCATCTAATATATCTCTTCCAGTCAACAAACCAGAAACCGTTATTTTTTCCCCGAAATAATGATTTTTAATACCCATAACATCTATTAAAATATTGGGTTGATAATGATTTAAGAGTTTACAACATTTTACCATAAATGATTCTGCCAATTTTCCAGTAATAATTGCTACATGTTTTTTATTAGCAATTTTATTTTTCTTGTTCTTTAAATTTTGATTAAGTTCTTTCCAGAAATTGGGAATCATTCCAACTCCATTTTCAATCTGAGGAAAACCATCATAAGCTTGGTCATCTGGGAACGGGCAACCTGCCTTTAAGTAAAATTCATCCCCTGGATAAGCAAAACGAACATGATGTTTTATTAACATTTTTCTTTGACATTCCTCTATTGTCTTTATAGTTTCTATCGCAATTTCTTGATTCACTGGAAGTAATGATGTTAATTTTTCCCGATAATCTGTTAAACCAACCGGGACAACAGAAACACTCATCATCTGAGGATAAAACGACGTTAAATCTGATAAGGTCTTCCTTAATGCATCGCCATCATTATACCCTGGACATAATACAATCTGTCCATTCATCATTACTCCATTCTTCTTAAAAAAAGATAAATCGTCAATAATTGTTCCAGCATGACGATTATTTAGCATCTTGCATCGCATTTTAGAATTCGTTGTATGAATAGATATATTAATTGGCATAATATGATATCGAACAATACGTTCCTTTTCATACTGTGAAAGATTTGTCAACGTTACATAATTTCCGTATAAAAACGACATTCGTTCATCGTCATCCTTAATATAAAGAGACTTTCTCATTCCCGGCGGCATTTGATCTATGAAACAAAAAACACATTGATTACAACAACGTCTTATTGGCATTGTCTGCTCAAATAAGACACCTAATTCCTCCTCATCCCCTTTTTCAATATCCAGATCCCATATTTCTCCATTTTTTTTCTCAATTTCAATTTGTAACTGTATATCCGATGAAAAAAATCTTATGTCCAGTTCATCCTCAACGGGGTGCCCATTTATACTTAGTATAAAATCACCACTTGTCACTCCCATTTCATCCAACACACTATTTTTCTCAATCTTTTGAATCTGATACTTCACAATTGTTTTCTCCTGTCTTTATTCCAGAAAACGGGCAATAAACCATACATAACCCACATACAGAACCTCTTCCAATCATCTGAAAATTTTTTTTCATATAACTGCTGCAACCCTCAGCATCAAACATCAACTTTCTTGGAATACTGTTCTCCCAAGATACTCCCTCTATAGCCATTGCAGGACAAATCTTCTTACAAATTTGACAAGTTCCGCACTTAGACGAACTAAGTTGTTTATAATCTGATGAAACGGGAAAATTAAAAAGTACAGTTCCCAATCGCACGGCACTTCCCCATTGATTATGAATAAAAAGCGTATTTTTTCCAATCCATCCCATTCCACTCAAATGAGCTGCAGTTTTGTGGGGAAAAATAGCTTGAAAATGTCTGGAAGGATCTGATTGAGATGCTGGAACTGGTAATGCCTTAAAACCAAAGGACTCAACCTTCATAGCAATTTTTAATGTTAACATATCAATTAAACGGTTAATATTTCTATAATGTGAAAAATAAGTTATCGTTGGTTCCCTATTAATTTGCTCCAAAACACCGTGGGCCAATCTTACAACAATACTTACCGCAGAATCAAACTCTGGATAGTGTTGTCCTGACAATTTTGAAAGATCCGCAAAACGTGCATCAATAGCTCCCGGAACAATTGTCATATCCAAAATTGACTGTTTTAATTCATTTAGATTATTCTTTTTTTCCATATGTTTTGTCTCTTCCCTGTGGTATAATTTTCTAAGAGAGGAGATAATCCATTGCAAGAATTTCATCATCAAATAGAAGATAAACTTATTATATTATATGTGTTAAATAAAATCAAAACTGGATTAACCCGGGAACAGCTTGCTTATATTATCATTCAAAATCTCCAAATAAGCTATTTTGACATTCAAATGTATGTTGATACTTTGATTAAAGAAAACCTTGTTAAAGAACAAGCAATTGATCCCCAACCCGATCATTTGATTATTTCACCAGAGGGTTCTCAAATGGTTTCCCATCTGCTTCATAAAATTCCTGACTATATCCAGGAGATACTTGATGCATTTATTAAAAATAATAAGAACGCCATTACAAATGAAACAATCACAGATGCAACCTATGAAAAAAATGGTCCGGATGATTTTCAGGTTCAATTAACACTAACAGAAAATAATATCAAACTCATGCAAATAAGTATTAATTCCCCTACTCAAGATCAAGCTGTAGCAATCTGTGAAAACTGGAAACAGAATACGCAAAAGATTTATGCATCAATCATGAAAGATCTCATCAGCTCATATTATTAAAATTAAAAAAGTGCAGCTCTTTTTGAGTTGCACTTTTTCAAAAAAACAACCTTATTCATCAAAAATCGAAACAATTTCTCCGTCTAAAATACGATTCATGTTTTTCACTGCACAAAAATTACCACACATACTACATGTATCTTCCTTTTCCGGTTCAGAAGATTCCCGATATGCTTTTGCCTTCTGAGGGTCAATCGCTAGTTTAAACATTTCATCCCAATCTAATTTTTTTCTTGCCTGACTCATTGCATTATCCCAATCCATCGCATGAGGTACTCCTTTTGCGATATCAGCCGCATGTGCTGCAATTCTAGCCGAAATGATCCCTTCTTTCACATCATCAACATCCGGTAAACGGAGATGTTCAGCGGGTGTAACATAACACAGAAATGATGCCCCACTGGCAGCAGCAATAGCTCCACCGATGGCTGATGTGATATGGTCATAGCCAGGTGCAATATCTGTCACCAGCGGTCCTAAAACATAAAATGGAGCCCCATGACATAACGTTTTTTGAATTTCCATATTTGCCTGAATTTGATTAATTGGCATATGTCCCGGTCCTTCAATCATAACCTGAACATTTTTATCCCAAGCCCGTTGTGTTAATTCCCCTAATGTTACCAATTCTTCAATTTGTGAAGCATCTGTCCCATCTTTAAGACATCCTGGACGACAGGCATCCCCTAAACTTAAAGTAATATCATATTCTTGACAAATATCCAATAATTCATCAAAATGTTCATAAAATGGATTTTCATTTCCCGTCATTTCCATCCAGGCAAAAATAATTGACCCTCCCCTGGAGACAATATTCATCAATCGCTTATTACGCTTGAATTTTTTTGCTGTTTCTTTATTGATTCCACAATGAATCGTCATAAAATCCACGCCATCTTCCGCATGCATTCTAACAATATCCATCCATTCTTCAGCCGTTATCTTAATTAATGCCTTGTGATAGTAAACCACAGCGTCATAAATAGGAACTGTTCCAATCATAGCGGGACATTTTTGTGTAAGCATCTTTCGAAACTTTCGTGTGTCTCCATAAGAACTTAAATCCATAATAGCTTCAGCTCCTAAATCAACGGCACTTTGCACTTTTTTCAATTCCATATTAAGATCAGTCAAATCCCGGGAAGTCCCTAAATTAACATTAATTTTTGTTTTTAATGTTGCTCCTAATCCACTAGGTGATATGGCTGAATGCTTTTTGTTACATGGAATGATTGCTCTTCCTTCCGCCATTAGAGCCATTAAATCTTCAGTACGTATTCCTTCCTTTTCAGCTACAATCTGCATTTCATTTGTTACAATACCTTTTCGTGCTGCATCCATTTGTGTTGTATAATTCATTTTTCCCTCCATACAAAAAAGGATACCCTCAGGTATCCTCAACGGTTATACACTTTCCCTCCGTTGGCATTACCCAAATCAGGTTCATGGGTCGAAACGTTACATTTCCTCTCAGCCGGCTACTTCCAGCTCCCCTAAATTATCTAAATTTTATCATTATCGTACAAAAATGTCAATTATTGTTCCACGTTATTTGCGTTTAAACGAAACTCCGCCTATTTTTACCTTTAAAACAATTCACACATTTTTTACACTAATTTGTTTATTCCAAAACAAGTCTACTTTTTCTCTCAGTTCATTATTATTCTGAACAAATTCTTGATTACTATAATTCATTGGGAAAAGGTTTTGATACGAAGAATACCCAAAGCGTTCATCAATGAGTAATGCCATTCCTTTATCACTTTTTGAACGAATAACCCGTCCCATAGCTTGAAGGACTTTATTCATGCCTGGAAAACGATATGCAAAGTCAAACCCCATTCCTCTCTTCTGATCGTAATAATTTTTAAGTAAATCAACATCTTTTCCCATTTTAGGCAAACCCACACCCACAATAACAACACCAATTAGACGATCCCCAACCAGATCAATTCCTTCTCCAAAAAAACCTCCCAAGACACAAAAACCAAGTAAATCCGAATCATTTTGATAATCACTAAACCTATCCAAAAAAATCATTTTTTCATTATCATTCATTTTTTTATTCTGAACAATTATCGTTCTTTTGGGATAAATTTCTTGGTATAATGTGTAAGTCGCTTCCAAATAAGCATAAGAAGGAAAAAATACAATATAATGACCCGATTTAACATTGACAAATGTTTCAATCATTTCAATAATTTCATCCATACTTTCTTCTCTTTTAGCATATTTTGTGGAAATATGATTCGCAATAATTATCTCAAAATTTTTTTCATTAAAAGGAGACGGTAATTGAATTTTTGGCGTCTTTATACTCCCTCCAAGTAATTCAATATAATAATTCATGGGCAAAAGTGTTGCCGAAAAGAATATTGTTGATAAATTTTGTTGGGTTCTTTCAATTATTTTTTCTGAAGGATCCAAACATTTTTGAGCCACCGTCACCTCACTTTTATAGACATTGACCGTCGTAACCGATCCTTTATCATAAAATGAGGACAAATCTAAATAATGTCGTACTGAATAATATAAATCGAGTACTGTCTGAATAGTATCATCCGTTTTATGAGTTTTTATATATTTTTCACATGCAAAACAATAGTATAATAAACATTCATTAAATGAATTTAAAGCCTCTTTTGTAACCCAATAAGTTTCTTTTCTTGATTTTCTTAAATCGATTAAAAAACGATTGACCTGATCTACAGCCTTTTTAAAGGCTTGTTCGCTACTCGGCAACCTGCGTTTTAATGCCAAGAAATCTGATTTATGGATCGATTGTGAATACATTCCACGCGCACGATCCACCAAATTATGCGCTTCATCGATAAGCACAATCCATTGTTTTCTTTCTGCTTTTGAAAACAATCTTTCCATTCGAATAATAGGGTCAAAGAGGTAATTATAATCCCCAATCACAATATCAACCCATTGTGCTAAATCCAAAGATAATTCAAAAGGACAAAGTGTTTTCTCTTTTGCCCATTTTTGAATAACAATTTTATCAAAATAATCTATGGTATCAAGCATTTCCATCATAATGGGCTTTACCCTGGAATAATAATCATTTGCATAGGGACAATCTTCAGGATTACAGTTCGGTTCTTTTAAAAAACAAATTTTCTCCTTAGCCGTTAATGTGAGTGATTTAATTTTCAAATGACTATCCCTAAGCCTGTTTATGGCATATTCAACGTTAATGCAATTTGTTGATTTTGCCGTTGAATAAAATATGCGGTTACCCATTCCCTGGCCAATCGATTGAATCGCTGCGTATAATACAGAAATCGTTTTTCCAATTCCGGTTGGTGCCTGGCAAAACAATGTGTTTTTATTACGAATCGTTTTGTAAACAGCTATCGCCATTTCACGTTGTCCTTTTCTAAATTGATCAAAAGGAAATTCCATCTTTTGGACTGACTGATTTCTCTCTTTTTCAAAGGATATTCTTTTCATTTGCCAGCAATATAATTGTTCCAATAAATGAAAAAAGAATTGATGAAGTTCTTCAGAATTAAAATAGCGTTGAAGTCTCTTAATTTTTTTTGATTCTATCTGATAATAAGTAAGTTGTACCATTACTTTTTTTAATAATTGCTGTTCACAGATCATAAATGCATAACATTGCGCTTGAGCCCAATAATCCGGATAAGAATCCTGATGAATGAGTTCAAGACTTTTAGATATTGTTTTAATTTCGTCAATTATGACACAGTCGTCATTTTTAATGATTCCATCTGCCCGCCCTTTTATCGAAAAATAGATATCTTTATATTGTACATCATATTGGAGGGAAACTTCTGATTGATACTCTTTACCTGATTTTTTTTGAATTCTGTGATGAATTCTGGTTCCTTCCTGTGCACGATTAAAACCTCCAAAACGATAATCAATACTCCCAGACTGCATCACAAAAGCAACCAAATCTTTAACAGAAATGGTGATTTGTTTTATTGTACCTTGATTATTCATAATAATATTATTTTAACATATCTTCATAAAAGCAAAACCCGGGAATAGATGAATAACATCTATTCCCGGGTTTAGTCATGTTTAAACAGTTTTAAATTATATTTTAAACAATACCTTGTGCTTTCATTGCATCAACCACTTTTTCAAATCCTGCAATGTTTGCACCTGCAACATAGTTGTTTTCCATATTATAACGTTTGGCAGCATCTGCTGTTTTGGCGTAAATATCGATCATAATCTGTTTTAATTTAGCATCAACTTCCTGAGCTGTCCAGCTTAAGCGTTGGCTATTTTGAGCCATTTCTAAAGCTGAAGTTGCCACCCCACCTGCATTAGCTGCTTTTCCTGGCATAAACATTACATTGTTTTTCTGTAAATAATCTGTTGCTTCAATTGTGGTTGGCATATTTGCTCCTTCAGCAACTACTTTACAACCATTTGCAACCAATGCTTTTGCATCTTCTAATTGAAGTTCGTTTTGAGTGGCACAAGGTAATGCAATATCACATTTAATATTCCATACCCCTCTTCCTTCTGTGTATTCTGCAGTTGGAACGGCTTTAACGTATTCTTTAATTCTTCCTCTGCGGACTTCTTTAATATCTTTTACAATATCCAATTGAATCCCTTTAGCATCATAGACATAACCATTTGAATCACTTAAGGAGATAACTTTTGCACCCAACTGTTGGCATTTTTCGCAAGCATAAATTGCAACATTACCAGAACCTGAAATGCAAACATTCTTACCTGCAAGCGTGTTGTTATTCTGTTTAAGCATTTCATCCAGAATATAAACAAGACCATAACCGGTTGCCTGAGTTCTAATCAAAGAACCTCCCCACGTTAGTCCTTTACCCGTTAATACCCCTTCATAGAGACCTTTAATACGTTTATATTGTCCATACAGATAGCCAATTTCACGACCACCAACACCGATATCACCTGCAGGAACATCTTGATCCGCACCAATATATTTACACAATTCTGTCATAAAACTCTGACAAAAATGCATCACTTCATTATCTGATTTCCCTTTTGGATCAAAATCAGATCCACCCTTTCCACCACCAATAGGTAAACCTGTTAAGCTATTTTTAAAAATTTGTTCAAATCCTAAAAACTTTAAAATTCCTTGGTTAACAGATGGGTGAAAACGCAGTCCACCTTTATAAGGTCCAATAGCACTGTTAAATTGAACACGATAACCCTTATTGACTTGTACTTTTCCATGATCATCAACCCATGGAACACGAAAAGCAATAATTCTTTCCGGTTCAGTTAAGCGTTCCAACAACGCCATTTCCCGGTATTCTTCTTCATGAGCATCAATCACAACAGACAAAGTATTTAATACTTCTTTAACTGCCTGATGAAATTCTGGTTCACTTGGATTTTTAGCCACAACACGATCATATACTTCACTTGCATAAGACATAATTAACTAATTCCTCCTTAGTAAAAATTACTATATCTGCATTATGTATACACTTTACTTCCTTGCATTATTTTACCAAAAAACACAAGTTTTTTCTATAAAAAAGTATTCCTCCAATGTTTTTTATAAAATACATCTTTTTTGATCTTCAAGCCATTCATCCATTGCTTCATTGACCAATAAATCGGCTCGATTATTCAAATTATCATTGGCATGCCCCTTAACTTTTTCAAAAGAAACGTCATTTTTTTGAACTAATTGATCTAAAGTCACCCAAAGTTCTTTATTCTTAAGTGCTCCAGCTTTTCCCCTGGTCCATCCTTTTTTTTTCCATCCATCAACCCAATGTTGTTTATAGGCATTAACAACATACGAAGAATCACTGTGAATGGTCACTTGGCAAGGTTCTTTTAACATTTGTAAAGCTGTGATAACTGCCATCAATTCCATCTGATTATTGGTTGTATTTGGAAATGCTTTTTTAAATTCTTTTTTTTGCTGACCTGCCTGATAAATCAGTATTCCTCCAATTGCGCCAATATTTTTGTCATTTTTTCCATTTCCCCGACATCCGCCATCTGTATATATAATAATCTGTTTCAAATAATACTCCTTAAAAAAATAGGGTTGTTACTCTTGTAACAACTCTATCTGTACTCCTATTTTTATTTTACAACAATATTAAAAATTTTACCCGGAACAAAAATCTCTTTAACGATTTTTTTACCTTGCGTAAAATTCATAATATTCTCATTGGCCTCAGCCTGTTTTCTAGCTTCATTAACATCGGCATCGGATGGAATTACAATTTTTCCCCGTACCTTTCCATTAACTTGAACGGCCATTTCAATAACCGCATCCACTGTTTTAGATTCATCATATTCTGGCCATTTTGAATCATGAAGCATTCCGGGTAGCCCAACAATTTGCCACATTTCTTCAGTAATATGTGGTGCAACAGGATATAATAATTTAAGAAAATCTCCCAATTCTACTTGATTAATTTTCCCTATCTTATTAAACTCATTCAACAATGTCATAAGTGCCGCAATGGCAGTGTTATATTTCATTTCTTCATAATCATTAGATACCTTTTTTATTGTCTTATGCATACTGTTTTCAAGTTCTTTACTATAGGTCTTTCCTTCTTCAACAATATCCTGAAGTTTCCATACCCGGTCGAGAAATCTCCGGCACCCTTTTGTTCCATTTTCAGACCAGGGTGCTGGTTTTTCATAGTCTCCAATAAACATAACATAGGTTCTTAACGTATCGGCTCCATATTCATCAATGATATCATTTGGATTAACAACATTCCCCTTGGATTTGGACATTTTTTCCCCATCACTGCCTAAAATAAGTCCCTGAGCCGTTCTCTTTTGATAGGGTTCTTTTGTCGGAACAACGCCAATATCGTAAAGAAATTGATGCCAAAATCTTGAATAGAGCAAATGACGGGTAACATGTTCCATACCGCCATTGTACCAATCAACCGGCAGCCAATATTTCATTTTATCCATATCGGCAATAGCGTGATCATTATGATTATCAAAATACCTCAAGAAATACCAGCTGGATCCTGCCCATTGTGGCATTGTATCCGTTTCTCTTTTTGCAGGTCCACCACAAACAGGACAAGTCGTATTAACCCATTCTGGAATATCAGCCAAAGGTGATTCTCCAGTATCTGTTGGTTCGTAACTCTTAACTTTTGGTAATTCCAAAGGTAATTCTTCTTCTGGTACAGGAACCATGCCACATTTAGGGCAATGAATAATAGGGATTGGTTCACCCCAATAACGTTGACGGTTAAATGCCCAATCTTTCATCTTATAGTTGATTGTTTTTTTACCCCGTCCTTCTTTTTCAAGAAAATCAATCATCTTTTTAATGGCTTTTTTAACCTGCAATCCATTCAAGAATCCAGAATTAACCATCTCACCACTGGAGGTATCTGTATAAGCTTCTTTCTTTACATCTCCCCCTTTAATGACTTCAATAATCGGTAAATTAAATTTTTGAGCAAAATCCCAATCCCGGGTATCATGGGCAGGTACCGCCATAATTGCACCCGTACCATAACCCATCATAACATAATCCGCAATAAAAATAGGAATTTCTTTTCCCGTAACCGGATTAAGTGCTGTGACGCCTTCAATTTTAACTCCGGTTTTATCTTTTGCCAGTTGGACCCGTTCGAATTCTGTTTTTCGTTTAGCCGCTTCCTGATAAGCCTGAATTGCATCCATATTTTCAATTTCATTGGATAGTTCTTTTATAAGTGGATGTTCCGGTGCAATAACCATAAATGTTGCCCCGAATAATGTATCCGGTCTTGTTGTAAAAACTTTTAATGTTTTGTCATGACCTGCGATATCAAAATCAACTTCTGCCCCAGTTGATTTTCCAATCCAATTTTCCTGTTCAAGACGAATTCGAGGTAAATAATTTACATCATCTAAACCTTTTAAAAGTTTCTCTGCATATTCTCTGATTTTTAAAAACCAAACATCCTTTTCCAACTGGACCACTTCACTGCCACATCGATCACATTTTCCGTCTCTAAAATCCTCATTAGCCAGAACAACTTTACATCCTGTACAAAAGTTAACATAGGTATGATCCCTATAAGCCAGACCATGTTTAAATAATTGCAGAAAAATCCATTGAGTCCATTTGAAGTATGAAGGATCTGTTGTATCAATTTCACAATCCCAATCGAAGGAATAACCAATTGCCTTAAGCTGCTGTGTAAATACTTTGATATTTTCATCCGTTACTTCTCTGGGATGTCTTCCTGTTTTAATCGCATAATTTTCTGTTGGAAGTCCATAGGCATCCCATCCAATGGGAAATAAAACGTTGTATCCTTGCATTCTTCTTTTTCTTGAAATTACCTCCAAAGAAGTGTATGCCCGAACATGCCCGACATGAAGCCCCACACCTGATGGGTAGGGAAATTCAACAAGACCATAAAATTTAGGTCTTTTCATATCTTTATCAATGGCAAAACACTTTTGATCATCCCAAAGTGTCTGCCATTTTTTTTCAATTTTCGTAGGATTATATTTTTCCATTGGTTCCTCCAATTTCTTCTCAATACTTAACACATTTATTATAAACATGGGGTTCATCCCTGTCAAATAATTTGCAATCCCCTCTTATTATACTCCTGCAAAATGAAATATCATTCCTACAACTGCTGATATCATTATAAAAATAATGGGATGCCATTTTTTTGTTTGAGGAATAAAACGTGTTAATATAATTATTATGATTGCCAATACAATGGCTTTTATATTGGCCGATTGAAGAAATGAAACAAAATTTCCAGTATTTTGTTCATTAAATAATGCAATTTCAATAACGCCAATACCCGCCGCAGCAATCAATGCTGTTGACGCCGGCCTCAATCCATAAAATGCTGCTATTACATATTGATTATTTTTAAAAGCCCGCAGAAAAGCTGCAATAATTAATATGATGATAATAGAAGGGGTAATTAATCCTAACGTTGCAATAATCGCCCCCGGAATATTGGCTGTTGTAAACCCGACATATGTAGCCATATTTACTCCCATTGGACCAGGCGTTGATTCTGAAACTGCAACCATATCGGCCAACTGTCCACGTGTAAACCATCCGGTTGTGTCAGCCATATTATTTAAGAAGGGCAATGTTGCCAATCCTCCGCCGATTGCAAATAATCCTGTTTTAAAAAACTCATAATACAATCTTAAATAAATCACTTCTTTCGTGCCTCCACTTGCTTAATCACAATACCAGATATCGCAGCTAAAAGAACAAAGAAAACTGGAGAAATATTTAAAATCAGAGAACACAAACAAACGGTCAAAAAAATAATAAACGTGATTTTATCAATAACAGAACTCTTCCAAAGCTTACAAACCGCATTGAAAATCAAAACACATACACAAGCCCGGATTCCTGCAAAAGCATTTTTTACAATTGCAAGATTAGCAAAATTTGAAATAATTTTTGCCAAAGCGATAATAATTAAAAGGGATGGACTCACGACCCCCAGCGTTGCAATGATACCGCCTGCCACCCCTTTTGTCTTCTGTCCAATAAAAGTAGCCGTATTAACAGCAATCACGCCCGGAGTACACTGCCCAATGGCATAATAATCCGCAAGTTCTGCTTCTGTTGCCCAACCTTTATTTTCCACTACTTCCCTTTGCAAAATTGGCAACATGGCATATCCTCCGCCAAAAGTCATAATGCCCACTTTAAAAAATGTTATATAGAGTTCCCACAAACTTGTCATCTTTTTCCTCTCCAAAATAAAAAGCGGCTATATAGTCGCCCTTTTACTTCATAATTAAGTTTCCAATCTGATAAACCAGACATGACACAATATAAGCTGTTCCAATTTGATAGGCAACAGCAAAGCCAAACGTTTTCCAACTTCCCAATTCTCTTTTCATCGTCGCCAAGGATGCAACACACGGTGAAGCTAATAATACAAAAAGTATAAATGAATATGCAGAAAGTGGTGTAAATAAAGAAGATAGCGCGACTGTAAAGCCTCCTTGTATAGAGCTAAGCAAAACACTCATTGTGCTGACTATCATCTCTTTTGCTGCAATTCCCGAAACAAGGGAAACAGAAGCGATCCAATTTCCAAAGCCCAAAGGAATAAAAACAGGTGCAATAAATTTTCCAAAAGAGGCTAATATACTATTATTTGGATTTTCAATCATTTTTAAATTTAATCCAAAATTTTGTAAAAACCACATGACTACTGATGCCACAAAAATGATCGTTCCAGCGCGAACCAAAAATTCTTTCACCCGTTGCCATACTTGGGAAGCCGTATTTTTTAAACTTGGAATTCTATAGGAAGGTAATTCCAATAAATACTCTGAACTGGAGCCTTTGAAGATTGTTTTGGATAGAATGATTCCTGATAGAAATACAACTAATAAACTCACCAAATACAAAGAAAAAACCATAAAAGATGCATTGGAAGCAAAGAAAGCAGATGCCATTAAAACATAGAGAGGCATCTTCGCGCCACAAGAAATAAAAGGCGTTAATATGATTGTCAATTTTCGCTCTCTTTCATCCCCAACTGTTCTAGCTGACATGATGGCCGGAACAGAGCATCCTAAGCCCACAACCATTGGAATGAAAGATTTTCCTGATAAGCCAAAGGAACGAAAAACTTTATCCATCATAAAGGCCACCCGGGCCATGTAACCACTGTCTTCCAAAACGGAAATAAAAACAAATAACACTGTTATTTGTGGAACAAAAGTGATCACCGCTCCCACACCAGTAATGGCTCCATCAGCAATTAATGAAATAAGCCACGATGCTACCCCCATCTTTGCTAACGCACTGGATACACCTGGAATTGCAATGTCAGAAATGAACCAATCAATCGCACCACTGGTTGCATTTCCCACTAAAGTGATTGAAACATAATAAATAATAAACATAAAAAGGAAAAAAATTGGTA
>JAQWCN010000161.1 GCA_028705955.1 Eubacteriaceae bacterium | reverse complement strand
GATATGAAAACTGGCCTGAGGCCCGATCACACTGCGGATCTTTTTCATATGGGCAAAAAAGTCAATTTTGCCTTCCTTTTTAACAATACTCGGATTGCTGGTCACCCCCGAGATCGGTAAAAACGCACAAAATCGCTTAATGTCATCAAGATGAGCTGTATCTACTAAATATTCCATTCACTTTTGATACCCTTTTGATCGGATATCAACCCTTTCTGAGTATTACTCAGGGTTAAAAATCACTTGGCAACTGAAACGATAATGCCTTTTTCTTCGATCAGAGCTTTGGTTTCGGGATTGATCTGATCATCGGTAATCACCTGATAAACCGGATCAAAGTCAAAATAGCCAACCGGGCTAGGCTTCAGAAATTTTCTGGATTCTGCCAGAATAAATAAATGATTGGCGGATCTGGCCATGGCGCGAATCGTATCCGACCGGTCAATATCTGTTCCTGTAAAGCCGTCTTTTTCTGAAAACCCATCAATGCCCACAAAGATTTTATCCACGTGGAAGGCCTTGACACATTCCTTGGTCAACGGCCCAACCACCGACTGGGTATCTTTGATAAATTTGCCTCCCAGCAGCATCACGCTGGCATCCGAATTTTCTTTGATGTACCTTGCAATATAAGCAGAATTGGTAATGAAAGAAACATTCTGATGGGCCGTGGCCACCGCTTGGGCAAACAAGGCGCACGTCGAACCGTTTTCCAGCAGAATCGTTTCATTATCGTCCACCAGTTTTGCCGCACACCGGGCAATTTTTTGCTTGTTCTCAAATCCAAAAGCCATCCGATAATTGATATCGTTCGGATTATTCAAAAGCGCGTAGCCCCGTTCCCGCCGCAAAATGCCCTTTTCGGACAAGAAACTTAAATCTCTGCGAATCGTCGCCGTGGTCGCTCCCAAAATGTCTGCCAGCTCATTCACTTCTATCTTTTTGCGCTGACTGACCATCTCGATAATTTGAAGATGTCGCTGTTTCATAATAACCCTTTCGTTAATCCTAATATACGCGTTTTGTTCGTAAATGTCAATCAATATTTTCGTACGAAAATATTGAAACCGTTAAATCCGCTAATCTTGATGTTATTTTCATCTATTAAATAAATTATTTCAGATTATTTCATTATTGATTTCTTTTCATATTCATTAAAAAAGAGGCTGTCCACTAAGCTATTCCCTTCCCTTTCATCCTCCCAACGGTTTCGTATAGGCTCAAATAAAAATAGTTTTGTACCTAATATAAAGCCGTTGGGATGGATAAGCGGTTGAATTTTGCTTAATGTGACAGCCCCCGTGTGCTATTCTTTCCGTGTGATGCTCTGAAGAAATTCTTTGGTCCGCTCCGACTTCGGATGCTCAAAAATAGCCTCAGGCGTCCCTTCTTCCAAAATGATTCCCCCGTCCATAAACAGCACCTTATTGGCTACGCTCCGGGCAAATCCCATTTCATGGGTGACCACCACCATGGTCATGTGCTCTTCTGCCAGTTCCTGCATAACATTTAATACTTCACCGGTGAGTTCCGGATCCAGTGCAGAGGTTGGTTCGTCAAAGAGCAAAATGTCCGGTTCCATCATCAACGCCCGGGCAATGGCGACCCGCTGTTTTTCTCCGCCGGAAAGGGTGCCCGGCATGGCGTCAATTTTATCCTCCAGACCCACCTTCCCTAAAAGGGCCCCGGTGTGTTTGACCATCGCTCCGGTGTCCTGCTTGCGGACAATTTTAGGGGCCAGTTCGAGATTTTGACGAACGGTTAAATGGGGAAACAAATTAAAATGCTGGAACACCATTCCCATTTTCCCAATGATTTCACGGGTTTTTGCCGGCGGGGCAAAGTTGCCGTCCCGGAGCAAATCCTGGCCATCCATGGTAATGGTACCGCCATCGGCTTTTTCCAGATCGATCAGGCAGCGCAGCAGCGTCGATTTCCCCGATCCGGAAGAACCGATCACCGCAACCACGTCGCCTTGATTGACTTCAAAGGAGATGTCCTTCAGCACATGGTTGTCTTCAAAACTTTTATTCAAATTGGTGACTTTTATCACTTGGTTCATGTCGTCCTCCTAAAAATCGTATTTCTTTTCGAGCTTCTTGAAAACCAGCGTGATAAAGAAGTTGATGATCAGATAAATCCCCGCTGCCACCAGAAATGCAAAGGTGTTGCCGTCCCGGTTGACGGCGGCCTTGGCGTAATGCAGCACTTCCGCAACGCCGATGATGGTCACGAGGGCGGTATCTTTAACCAGGGTAATGGTTTCGTTGGAAACCGACGGCAGACACACCCGGATCATCTGGGGAATCACGACGCGAATCATGGTTTGGGCTTTGGTCAGCCCCAGCACTTTGGCCGCTTCGTACTGGCCTTTATCGATGGCCAGCAGCCCTCCCCGGAAGATTTCTGCAAAATAGGCTGCGTAGTTCAGGCCAAAAGCAATACAGGCTGCCGGAAAGCGGTTAAAGGTCAGGAAAGGTCCAATGCCCGGAATCAGCGGCAAACCGAAATAGACAAACAACAACTGCAAAAGCAGGGGGGTTCCCCGGAGAATATAAATATACACTTCCGCAAACCCTTTGACAATTTTAATCCGGCTTCTGGCCATCAGGGTGAAAGCAAATCCCAGGGGAATGGATGCCACCAGTGTGATGGCAAAAACCGAGAGGGTAACGCCCAAGCCTTCCACCATCGGGATCAATACCGACATAAAATAATCCATAAAACACACTCCTTTAATCAAAATGAAAAAAGCCTCCCCCGCGGGGAGGCTTCCGCATCATTAATTTCCTTTGTAAATAATATCTTCTCCAAACCAGTCTTTGGAAATTTTGGCCGCTGTCCCGTCTGCTTCCATTTCATCGATTGCTTTCTGGATTTTATTGAGCATATCGGTGTTGCCTTTTTTAACCGCGACACCGTATTTTTCCGGCGACAGGCTTTCACTCAGGATTGTAAATTTGGCATCTTCCTTTTTGATGTAATATTTTGCAACAACGGAGTCCACCACCATGGCGTCCAGACGCCCTGCGTCCAAATCCTGGAAGCAGGATACATTTTCGTCAAATTCGGTGGGTTTGCCGCCATCGATCTTTCCGCTGATCGCATCGGCCATTAAGGCGTCGTACGCAGACGATCCTTTCTGACAGCCCACTTTTTTACCTTCGAGATCTGCCTTCTTGGCGATGGTCGATCCGTTTTTAACCACGATCACCTGATCATTTTCCAGATAAGGTTTGGTGAAATCCATGTTCTGTTTTCTTTCATCAGTGATGGACAGCCCATTCCAAATGGCGTCGATTTTATCGTTGTTCAATTCCATTTCTTTGGTATCCCAATTGATCACCTGGAATTTAACGTCCAGCCCCATCCGCTTGCCGGCTTCTTTGGCCAGGTCCACATCAAACCCGACGATATTATTATCATCGTCCCTGAACCCCATCGGCGGGAAGGAATCATCCAATCCGACGACAAATGTTTTATCATCATTGGTTACTTCATCCTGGGAGGAATCACTCTTGCTGTTGCCACACCCCGCAAATACGGCTACCGCTGCCAAGGCAGCAATGAGCACAAACAGTATTGCTTTCTTCTTCATACGACCTCTCCTTTGCGTATTCTTAAATAATACTTGTATTATACACTTTATTGCATTAGAATGCTATACCTTTTTTATCCCATCCCGGAGAGGCTTAAAGCGAATATAAAATTCTCTTTTTTCACAAAAGGGGTTATGCTATACTGAACCAAACGATAACGATGAAAGACAGGGTGAACGATGACTTTATTAGAAGAAACACGAGAAAAATTTAAACAGGACCGGTACGCCACAGAAGTGACCGGTGCGGAAATAATTGCGGTGGATAAGGGCTATGCCAAAACACAGCTGAAAATTGAACCCCGCCACCG
>JAQWCN010000030.1:7423-16466 GCA_028705955.1 Eubacteriaceae bacterium | reverse complement strand
CGGATAGGGACCGAACTGTCTCACGACGTTCTGAACCCAGCTCGCGTGCCTCTTTAATGGGCGAACAGCCCAACCCTTGGGACCTGCTTCAGCCCCAGGATGAGACGAGCCGACATCGAGGTGCCAAACCTCCCCGTCGATGTGGACTCTTGGGGGAGATAAGCCTGTTATCCCCGAGGTAGCTTTTATCCGTTGAGCGATGGCCCTTCCACTCGGGACCACCGGATCACTAAGCTCGACTTTCGTCCCTGCTCGAGATGTCTCTCTCGCAGTCAATCACCCTTCTGCCTTTGCACTCTTACAGATGGTTTCCAACCATCCTGAGGGTAACTTTAGGCGCCTCCGATACTTTTTAGGAGGCGACCGCCCCAGTCAAACTGCCCATCTGACACTGTCCGATGGCTGGATTACAGCCACTCGTTAGAATTCCAATATAACAGGGGTGGTATCCCAAGGGTGGCTCCCCACATGCTGGCGCACATGGTTCTCTGCCTCCCACCTATCCTGTACATGTTATATCAAAATCCAATGCCAGATTGCAGTAAAGCTCTACGGGGTCTTTCCGTCCTGTCGCGGGTAACTCGCATCTTCACGAGTACTACAATTTCACCGGGTGTGTTGTCGAGACAGCGCTCAAATCGTTACGCCTTTCGTGCGGGTCAGAACTTACCTGACAAGGAATTTCGCTACCTTAGGACCGTTATAGTTACGGCCGCCGTTTACTGGGGCTTAAGTTCGCACCTTCGCTTGCGCTAAGCACTCCCCTTAACCTTCCAGCACCGGGCAGGCGTCAGCCCCTATACTTCATCTTTCGATTTAGCAGAGACCTGTGTTTTTGCTAAACAGTCGCTTGAGCCTCTTCTCTGCGACCCATTTCTGGGCACTCCTTCTCCCGAAGTTACGGAGTCTTTTTGCCGAGTTCCTTAACAACACTTCTCCCGCTCATCTTAGGATTCTCTCCCTGCCTACCTGTGTCGGTTTGCGGTACGGGTGCCATTCTATGCGATAGAAGTTTTTCCTGACAGTGTGAGTCTGCAGCTTCCCTACTTATTTTTCGTTCCCCATCGCGACTTGGCCTTGTGATAAAGGGGATTTGCCTCCTCTATCAACCTTGTCGTTTGGCCCGGGTCTACCAACGCCCGGGATCTGCTTCCCCTCCTGTGTCACTCCTTCTCTTAATATATTACGGCAGTACCGGAATTTCAACCGGTTGTCCATCGCCTACGCCTTCCGGCCTCGGCTTAGGCCCCGACTTACCCTGAGCGGACGAGCCTTCCTCAGGAAACCTTGGGCTTCCGATGGTGAAGATTCTCACTTCACTTTCGCTACTCATGCCAACATTCTCTCTTCCCTGCAATCCACAGTCCCTTGCGGTTCTGCTTCGCCTCACAGGGATTGCTCCCCTACCACTATATACTTTTCGTATATAATCCATCGCTTCGGTGTCCGATTTTAGCCCCGTTCATTTTCGGCGCACCACCACTCGACCAGTGAGCTGTTACGCACTCTTTAAATGTATGGCTGCTTCTAAGCCAACATCCTGGTTGTTTATGCAGTGACACATCCTTTCCCACTTAATCGGTACTTTGGGACCTTAGCGGATGGTCTGGGCTGTTTCCCTTTTGACAATGAAACTTATCTCCCACTGTCTGACTGCCGGGTATAACTGGACGGCATTTGGAGTTTGATATGGTTCGATAGACGTTCCGTCCTCTACCCAAGTCAGTGCTCTACCTCCGTCAGTCTTTTCCCAACGCTAGCCCTAAAGCTATTTCGGGGAGAACCAGCTATCTCCGTGTTCGATTGGAATTTCACCCCTATCCACAGATCATCCAAGCCTTTTTCAACAGACACTGGTTCGGGCTTCCACACAGTTTTACCTGTGCTTCACCCTGTCCATGGATAGATCACACGGTTTCGGGTCTACAGCATGCAACTTGCGCCCTATTAAGACTCGGTTTCCCTTCGGCTCCGCACCTGAAGTGCTTAACCTCGCTCCATACCGTAACTCGTTGGCCCGTTCTACAAAAAGCACACGGTCACTTGCGCTCCCGCTGCTTGTAAGCATTAGGTTTCAGTTTCTCTTTCACTCCCCTTCCGGGGTTCTTTTCACCTTTCCCTCACGGTACTTTCCGCTATCGGTCACCAGGTAGTGTTTAGCCTTGGAGGGTGGTCCCCCCATTTTCCCACAGGGTTTCTCGTGTCCCGTGGTACTCTTCGTATTCCTCCATATTACCCTTTCGCTTACAGGGGTCTAACCTTCTTTGCCCGGCCTTCTCAGACCGTTCTGCTAAAGTATTATGATCGTTCCATACTGGGCTGTGCCCCGTTCGCTCGCCGCTACTTGAGGTATCGCGTTTGCTTTCTTTTCCTCCGGGTACTAAGATGTTTCAGTTCCCCGGGTTCCCTCCATTACACTATCAATAAATTGTTTCATGTAATGGTACCTGACCTTCTGTCAGGTGGGTTTCCCCATTCGGACATCCACGTTTCTTAAGATATTTAGCTCCTCCGCGTGGCTTTTCGCAGCTTGTCACGTCCTTCTTCGGCTCCTGGTGCCAAGGCATCCGCCTAATGCTCTTGTTCTCTTGATCTCTTTCCTTGTTCTCACAAGGGGTTGTAATCATAGCTTTTCCATCGTTCTTTTTTTCTTTGTTCTTAATTGAACTGGAAATTGTGTTACATTTGGTTACTTTGTTTACCTTTATGCTGTTTTCAATGACCTTTGTATGACTTTTAAGGTCACACAAAAGAGAATGTACCATGACTCCCTGTTTCTCCCTAGAAAGGAGGTGATCCAGCCGCACCTTCCGATACGGCTACCTTGTTACGACTTCACCCCAATTACTGGCCCCACCTTCGGCAGCTGACTCCTTGCGGTTGTCTCACTGACTTCGGGTGTTGCCAACTCTCGTGGTGTGACGGGCGGTGTGTACAAGACCCGGGAACGCATTCACCGCGGCATTCTGATCCGCGATTACTAGCAACTCCATCTTCATACAGGCGGGTTTCAGCCTGCAATCCGAACTGGGATTTGTTTTATGGGATTGGCTTCGCCTCGCGGTTTCGCTTCCCTTTGTTCAAACCATTGTAGCACGTGTGTAGCCCAGGCCATAAGGGGCATGATGATTTGACGTCGTCCCCACCTTCCTCCGTATTGTCTACGGCAGTCTCAATAGAGTGCCCAACTCAATGCTGGCAACTATTAACAGGGGTTGCGCTCGTTGCGGGACTTAACCCAACATCTCACGACACGAGCTGACGACAACCATGCACCACCTGTCTCCCTGTTCCCGAAGGAAAAAAATTATCTCTAATCCTGTCAGGGGATGTCAAGGCCTGGTAAGGTTCTTCGCGTTGCTTCGAATTAAACCACATGCTCCGCTGCTTGTGCGGGTCCCCGTCAATTCCTTTGAGTTTCAACCTTGCGGTCGTACTCCCCAGGCGGATAACTTAATGCGTTTGCTTCGGCACTGGCTACGCCAACACCTAGTTATCATCGTTTACGGCATGGACTACCAGGGTATCTAATCCTGTTCGCTCCCCATGCTTTCGCACCTCAGCGTCAGTATCTGTCCAGCAAGCCGCCTTCGCCACCGGTGTTCCTCCTAATATCTACGCATTTCACCGCTACACTAGGAATTCCACTTGCCTCTCCAGTACTCAAGTTTTACAGTTTCAAATGCATGTCACCGGTTGAGCCGGTACCTTTCACATCTGACTTATATAACCGCCTACGCGCCCTTTACGCCCAGTGATTCCGGACAACGCTTGTCCCCTACGTATTACCGCGGCTGCTGGCACGTAGTTAGCCGGGACTTCCTCATTGGGTACCGTCACTTCTTCTTCCCCAATAACAGAGCTTTACGATCCGAAAACCTTCTTCACTCACGCGGTATTGCTGCGTCAGGGTTTCCCCCATTGCGCAATATTCCCCACTGCTGCCTCCCGTAGGAGTTTGGACCGTGTCTCAGTTCCAATGTGGCCGTTCGCCCTCTCAGACCGGCTATCTATCGTCGCTTTGGTGAGCCGTTACCTCACCAACTGGCTAATAGAACGCGGGTCCATCTCATGGCACCGGAGTTTTGATTGCAAATCCATGCGGATCTGTAATGTTATAAGGCTTTACTCCCGGTTTCCCAGGGCTGTTCCTTTCCATGAGGCAGGTTACCCACGCGTTACTCACCCGTTCGCCACTTTCCGATTTCTAAATCTCCCGAAGGTTCATTAAAAATTTTCTCGTTCGACTTGCATGTGTTAAGCATACCGCCAGCGTTCGTCCTGAGCCAGGATCAAACTCTCAATTAAAGTTGTCGGTCAGCACTGCGTGCTTCCCGCTTTTATCTTCGTTTGTTTAGCTCTTCGCTGTCGTTTGTTTATCCAGAGTGTCGTTCTCTGCTGTTCTCTTACAGTTTTAAACTGTTCGGAATTTTTGGTTTTTTCCAGGTTTTATGGTACTATTCTCTTTTCTATGACCTTTTGCCGGTCCGGCCTTTTCCGGTTTCCCGTGGAGGCTTTCCCCGCTTTTGTCCGGCTTTTTGTCTTGCGACAATCGGCTTTCTTTGTCTGCCTCTCTTTGAGACAACTTCTATATTTTAACAAACAGCTTTGTGTCTGTCAAGCACTTTTTTTAATTTCTTTTTTCATGCTTGCTGTGAAGTCGTTTCCCTTACGAGACAGTAAATATATTCTAACAAACTTGTTCCATGCCGTCAAGCACTTTTTCATTTTTTTCTCACCAGTTTATTGCCGGTTCAAAGCTGAATTTTTTCTTCCTTTATATAAAGCATTCTCCAGGGAAGTTGAACCCGTTTGTTCTGCCTTTTTTAAGACAGCTTGATTATTATAACCTGAGGGGGTTACCCTGTCAACCCTGTTTTTCATTTTTCTTACTTCTTTTTCATTTTTCTTTTACATGAACGGTTGGTTTCGTTTTTTACAAGACTTTTCCTGGTTCCTCTGTTAAACTGATACCAACAATTGAACAAGCCATTCAATAAGACAAAGACGCCTGAAACCTCTGCGGTTTTGG
This sequence comes from Eubacteriaceae bacterium, assembly GCA_028705955.1. Taxonomy (GTDB): domain Bacteria; phylum Bacillota; class Clostridia; order Eubacteriales; family Eubacteriaceae; genus JAQWCN01. Next base: position 11,434 of record JAQWCN010000030.1, on the reverse strand, counting down.
GCAATTTTTTTACCGGTGTGTCCATTTTGTTGCTTTTTTATTCATTTATGGTATGATTAAAGTGAAAATTGAACCGGATTAAAAGACAAAGACGTCAATGGCTGCGACCACTTGGCGTCTTTTTTTATCGGCGGTTTCACTTATTTTAAAGGAGGAAGTATGAAATTCTTATATCTTAGCGAACCGGATATGATCCAAGCGGGAGTTAAAGATATGCCTGCTTGTGTTTCCGTCATGGAGGATATGCTCATCACCTTGAATCAGGGGGATTATATCATGGGCGGTCAAAACCATAATTCGCACGGTACCCAGCTGTGTTTTCCTGATCATCCTGCGTTTCCCGGAATGCCTGCCAATGCTGATGACCGCCGCTTTATGGCGATGCCTGCATATCTCGGCGGCAAGTATCAGATGGCTGGCATGAAATGGTACGGCTCCAATGTGGAGAACAAAGCCAAGGGACTGCCCCGTTCCATTTTGATGATGATGCTCAACGATAAGGAAACCGGTGCGCCTCTGGCACTGATGTCTGCCAATTTGGTCAGCTCTTACCGTACCGGTGCCATCCCGGGTGTCGGTGCAAAGTATCTGGCAAAAAAGGATGCCACCACTGTTAGTGTCTTTGGTCCTGGTGTGATGGGGCGGACCTCCCTTTTGGCCATTACGGCTGTGTGTCCTCATCTGACAACCCTCAAAGTCAAGGGCCGGGGGAAACGTTCCCTCGATGCGTTTCTGGCTTTTGCAAAAGCCAATTGCCCAACCCTTCAACACGTGATCGTCTGTGATACGCTGGAAGAAGCGGTCCGGGACAGCGACGTGATCTTAATGACCTCTACCGCCCCGGTGAAGGAAAAAGATTTTCCTTATATTAATGGGGATTGGGTTAAGAAAGGTGCCTTGATCTGCATGCCTTCCGCCGCCCGTTTTGACGACGATTTTCTGACCCGGTGCCGGCTGGTGGTCGACAACACCAAGTTGTACGAAGCCTGGGCCGAAGAATTTCCTTATCCCAGTTACGAAATGGTCCAAATCATTGGCTCCAAATTTACGGATCTGGTTCATGAAGGGAAGATCGCCGCATCGGATGTGCTGGATATCACCGATATCATGAGCCGGAAAATCCCTGCCCGCACCAGCGACGATGATATTATTATTTATTCCGTCGGCGGGATGCCTGTGGAAGATATTGCCTGGGGCGGCACGGTTTACCGTAAGGCTTTAAAGGAAGGGATTGGCGTCGAGCTTCCCCTTTGGGACAAACCAGACATGGCCTGAGCCGGGAAGCATCCTGCCTGCGGCCGAAAAGTATTCCAACGAAGGAGGTATTGTCATGACCCTGAATCATCGGGTGACACCCCGGCAACCTTATTTGCCGATTCAGATGGACGATTATATTAAAAAACCAGCCCGTTGTCCCGGGATCTCCCACTTTTACACTTTTCATAAAAACCCCCGCCGGCCCCTTGTCAGTGTGCCGGACGGCAGCGTGGATCTTCTTTTCGGTCTTTCGGACAACCGGGTGGAGGCGACTGTCAGCGGGACGGTGTTTCGTGCCAAGGACTGGCCCCTGGGAGATTGCGACCGCTATTTTGGCCTGCGTTTTTATCCCGGGGAATGTATCCTGCCCAAGGCCCTGAACATTAAAGATATTATCGATACCGACTTGGATATTCCGGTTTCCTTTTTCGGTCCCCATCTGGCCGGGGACCTGCTTGCCGCAACAACCCTGGACGATCAGGCCCAGGCTTTTATCCGGGCCTACACTCCCCTGGTTCAGGCTTCTGAAACGCCGGATACGGTTCTTGTCCTCGCCCGTTATTTAAAACAACGCCTGAGCGGGAGCGGCGGCAATCTGACCATCCGTCAGCTCAGTGAGGATTCCGGCTATTCGGAAGTGTACGTCCGCCGGGTTTTTGAGCGCATTTACGGAATTGCTCCCAAAAAGTTTGCCCGCATTGTCCGCTTTCAAACTCTTTTGGACACATTATCTGCCGGGCCGGTGCCCTGTGCGGACACCGGCTATTACGATCAGGCGCATTTGATCAAAGATTTTAAAGACTTTACCGGTCTAACCCCCTCGGCCTACCGCCATCTTACTGAAGGAACATCCATTAAAGTGATGGCCAATTAAGTATTTTTATCTTATGGAGGAAAAAATGAGTATTTCAAAAATAGAAGTCATTACAGATATGTCAAGATTTTCAAGTCTTAAAGCAGCCCTGAGCAAAGCCGGCGTCGGTGGCATGACCGTGCTTCAGGTCTTGGGCTGCGGTGTCGAAAAGGGCACCCGGGAATACGAAGTGGACAATGCCTGTGAAATGGAATTGCTGCCTAAAGAACAGATTAACCTGATCGTTGAAACAGAACAGGTTCCGGAAATTTTGGAAATCATTAAACAGGAACTGTATACCGGCCATATTGGTGACGGCAAGATTTTTGTGTACCGTATTGATAACGCCATCCGCGTGCGAACCGGGGATGAAGGCGTTTCGGCGCTCTAGGCCGGGTGATCTTATGAAGGAAGAAAAGAAACTGGGGCTCAGGAATGTCATCTCTGTCTCGGTCGGGCTGGTCATTGCGACCAGCTGCCTGGTTTCTCTTGGCCAGGGTGCCGGAACCATTGGTGTTACTTTTATCTACGCCATGATTATTGCCTGCGTCCTCAACATGATTACCATGGCGACCATGGCAGAGCTCAATGCCTTGATGCCTAATACAACCGGCGGCCTGGCCCAGTATACCCTGGCCGGCCTCGGCCCCTTTCCCACCCTGATCTCCATGGTGGGCGGTTACCTGCTGTGCAACGTCCTCTCCACCGGCGTCGAAGCTTCGATTTTTGCCTACGCCATCGGGGATCTTCTGCACCTGCCCATTCCCAATTTTACCTACACCCTGATCATGTCCCTTTTGCTTTTGGTCACCAACCTGAAAGGCGTGGATGTCTTTGCTAAAATACAGGATCTCGTGGCCTACCTGATGATCGGCTCCATGCTGGTTCTGGGGATTATCGGCGCGCTTGGCATGGGCACCGGCCAGATCGTTGACCAGCCAGCGGTGATGTCTTCGGATTTTGGTACCATTATTTCCATGACGGCCGTGGCCTTCTGGCTGTTTATCGGTGCCGAATATGTCATTCCTATTTCCAAGGATGTCAAAAACGCCAAGCGCAATGTTCCACTGGGCATGTTTTTAGGCCTCGCCCTGATCTGTGTGGTGCAGGCTGTCCTGGTTCTCGGCTTTAAAAATTACACACCCTGGGCCGATCTTGCCGATTCCGCAGCGCCCCATCTGCTGTACGGTATGAATCTCCTTGGCATGCCCGGAAAAATCTGGATGTGCCTCGTCGCTGCCCTGGCGTTTATCAGTACCCAGAATTCGACGATCAACGGGCTGGCTTCCATCTGTCAGGGGATGTCCAAGATGAATATGATGCCCCGGTTCTTTGCGAAGACCAATAAAAACGACGTTCCGTTTATCGGAGTATGGATTATTACCGTCGCAATCCTGGTTTTTGCTTTTGCCAGTGCGGATTCTTCCGACACCATCAGTTTTCTGATTCTGGTTGGCTCCACTTTCTGGATGATTTCTTATATCATCGCCCACATCGATCTGCTGGTCTTCCGCCATCGTCTGCCCAAGGCTCCCCGTTCGTTTAAAGTTCCCGGCGGCGTGATTCTTCCTGTGATTGGCATTTTGGGAACCGCTTTTATGATTTTAAATATCTCCACTGATCCGGCAGAAAAATATGCCATCTGGGGATTTACCGGAATCACTTTTCTGATTCTGGGCGTTTACGCCTTTTTCTGGATCAAATATAAAATGCGCATTCCCGTATTTAAACATGTGCCCATGCAAAAAGTGCTGGCCATGGAAAACGATCTGTTTTACATCATCCGAAAACGCCGGGGCATTTGGCGTTAATCCCAATACGTATTCCATTTCTTATCAAAGGATAGAGAAAGGGCGGTGGAACGCAATCCACCGCCCTTTTCTTTTCCTTATTCAGCTGAT
>JAQWCN010000030.1:0-7323 GCA_028705955.1 Eubacteriaceae bacterium | reverse complement strand
GCAATCCACCGCCCTTTTCTTTTCCTTATTCAGCTGATCTTCTCAGTATAACCCACATGAAAATATTTTCAAGCTGTGTCAAACTTTGTGGCCGATTATTGTTCCGCTTCTTTTTCTTTCAGGGGCAGCATGGATAAAGTCAGCCGGATATCTGTCACATTTTGTCCGCCGACCTGGCCGCCCCAGGTTTCCCCAGTCATCTTAAAGCCTACCTTCTGATAAAAAACCAGCGCCCGTTCGTTGCTGTCCAGAGCCCATAAATACACCTGATCATACCCCTCTTTTTGAAGTTGCTTGAGGGCACTCACACAGAGTTGAAATCCCAGCCGGCGGTTCCAGTATTCCGGCAGCAAGTACAGGGACATGATTTCTCCCCAGCCTTTATGACTTACGTCCCGGGCCTTGCCAAAAGTCACCACACCGCCAATGGTTCCGGCATCATCGATGACAAAGGTGTGCATTTCAGGATCCCTGAGCCACCGGCTAAAACTCGGTACCCAAAAATCCAGCTTCAGATGATTTAAATAGGTTTGGGGCACCAGGCCTGTGTACGCCGTGCGCCAACTCAGGGCGTAACACCGGCTGAGTTCCGGAATTTCCGCCATCTTTGCTTCTCTTATTTCCATACCACGATTCTCCTTGTTCCATTGCCTTCGTCTTTTGATTCCGGCATTTTCTGCTTCCATCCGGTGCCGGTCCACGCACTGCGTCCCGCTTCCGGTCTTTCCTTTTTTCTTTTCTTTCTCAATTGTAGGCAACCTGTCTTCCGGCGTCAAGAGAAACCTGAAGAAAACATTTTGAAATCCCTTCCAATTTTTGGCTCAGGGTTGACAGGCCACCAGACACCCTCTATAATGTTAGTACCCTAACATTTAAAAGGAGTTTGTGATGCCAAAAGAACCATTTGTCAGTTTTAATATCAAGACCCTTTCCCATATGATCAAACATCATATCGACCGGGCCATCTGCAGGTCAACTCCCGGGGATGTCCCGCCACCGACCGGCGTTCAGGGCTTTATCATTGGGTTTATCGCCCACCACGATGGTCATGATATTTTTCAACGGGATATCGAACGGGAGCTTCACATCCGCCGCTCCACCGCCACAGGCATTCTGAAGCTCATGGAAAAAAACGGCTGGATTATCCGGGAACCGGTTCCCTACGACGCACGGCTTAAGAAAATCATTCTGACTCCCAAAGCACTTAACCATCACCACTATATTATGTCGCTTTTGGATCAGACGGAGGCAAAGCTTGTCCGCAATATTTCCAATAAAGATCTGGCTGTTTTTAACCGGGTTATTGAGCAAATGAAAAAAAATCTGGAAGCAACACCTTAAGGAGGTAACATGATTAAAACACTCATGGGGAGTATCCGGGAGTATAAAAAAGCTTCTCTGCTCTCCCCTCTTTTCGTTATTATGGAAGTTGGCATGGAAGTGATTATTCCCCTGCTCATGGTCCGGCTCATCGATCAGGGCCTTAACGCCGGGAATATGCACAACACGCTGATGTACGGGCTGATCATGATCATCTGTGCCATGATTTCCCTGGCTTTTGGCGTGTTGGCCGGAAAGTATGCCGCCAGCGCTTCTGCCGGGCTGGCCAAAAATCTACGCCATGATCTGTACCATCACGTTCAGGATTTTTCTTTTTCCAACATTGACCACTTTTCGACAGCCAGTCTTGTCACGCGAATGACCACCGATGTCACCAATGTTCAAAATGCGTATATGATGATCGTCCGGGTTGCGGTCCGCGCCCCGGTGATGCTCATCTGCGCGCTGGCCATGAGCCTGACCCTCAACGCCAGACTCTCCTGCGCGTTTTTGGTTGCCGTCCCCATTATGGGCATCGGTCTGTTTTTGATTATTAAAAACGCCCATCCGATTTTTGAACGGGTCTTTAGGACGTACGATAAGCTCAACAATGTGGTTCAGGAAAATCTCCGGGGCATCCGGGTGGTCAAATCCTTTGTCCGGGAAGACCACGAAATTGATAAGTTTGGTCATATTTCCCAAAAAATCTTCGATGATTTTTCCAAAGCCGAACGGCTTTTGGCTTTTAATATGCCGCTGATGCAATTTGTCATGTACGCCTGTATGCTCATCATCGCCTGGTTCGGCGCCAAATTTATCGTCACCGGCAGCATGACCACCGGGGCATTGACCAGTCTGATTACCTACGTCATGCAGATTTTAATGAGCCTGATGATGATTTCCATGGTTTTTGTCATGATCACCATGGCCCAGGCTTCGGCAGAACGAATCGTGGCCGTCATCAACGAAGAACCGGATTTGACGGATAACGACCATCCCGTTTCGGTTATCCCCGATGGCGCCGTTTCGTTTCAACACGTCGGGTTCAGCTATGCAGGCAATCCGGATAAACTGAGTCTGAAAGACATTCACCTGGATGTGGCCGCCGGGGAAACCATCGGCATCATCGGCGGCACCGGCAGCGGCAAATCTTCCCTGGTTCAACTGATTCCCCGCCTTTACGACGCCACCTTGGGGACTGTTCTGGTCGGCGGGCAGGATGTCCGGAATTACGATGTTAAGACCCTGCGCAACGCGGTGGCCATGGTGCTTCAGAAAAACGAATTGTTTTCCGGAACCATCGCCGAAAACCTGCGCTGGGGCAATGCCGCTGCAACGGATGAAGCAATTGCCACAGCAGCACGTCTGGCCTGTGCCAGTGAATTTATCGATCAGATGCCCGACGGCTACGATACAATGATCGAACAGGGCGGAACCAATGTGTCCGGCGGTCAAAAACAGCGGCTGTGTATTGCCCGGGCCCTGCTTAAAAAACCAAAGATTTTGATTCTGGATGATTCAACCTCAGCGGTGGATACGGCCACAGACGCCACCATCCGCAAAGGCTTTAAGACCATCATTCCCGGGACCACCACCTTTATCATTGCCCAGCGGATTTCCTCTGTTCAGGAAGCCGACCGGATTGTGGTGATGGACGGCGGCACCATCAGCGCCGTGGGGACCCACGACGAATTGCTGAGCGCCAGCCCCATTTACAAGGATGTTTACGAATCGCAAATGGCCGCATCCTCCAAAGGCGATACCCCATCGCCGGAAGATGCCGCAGCCATTCCAGAATCATCTGTCAAAGGAGGGATGAAACGTGAAACCGTCTAAAAATACTAAAACCCTGTCCCAGCCAAAAAATCCCCGGGATTCTGTGGATCTGGCCACGGTGCGCCGGCTGCTCGGTTATCTCAGAGGTCGGTACAAGGCCCGGTTTATCCTGGTGCTTGTTCTGATTTTATGTTCTGCCATTGCCGGTGTCGCCGGTTCCTTATTTATCGGCAACGTCATTGATGACTACATTACCCCTCTTCTCGGTCAGCTCCACCCGGATTTTGCACCGCTGTTAAGGGCCATCACGGTCATGGGGGTCATTTACCTGGCCGGGGTGCTGTCCACGTTGTTTTATAACCGGGTGATGGTTACCATCGCCCAGGGGGTCTTAAAGAACATCCGGGACGAACAGTTTGCCAAAATGCAGCGCCTGCCCCTCCGTTATTTTGATACCCATTCCCATGGGGATATCATGAGCCGTTACACCAACGATACCGATACCCTGCGCCAGATGATCTCCCAGAGTATCCCCCAGACCTTCAGTTCCCTGATTACCATCATCTCGGTTTTCTGCGCCATGCTGGCCACCAGTCTGCCCCTGACGGTTCTGGTGGTCGTGACCATTTATTTGATGCTCAAGATCTCCGGGAAAATCGGCGGCGCCAGCGCCCGGTTCTTTATCCGTCAGCAAACCGCCATCGGGGATGTTAACGGCTATATCGAAGAGATGATGAACGGCCAGAAGGTGGTCAAGGTTTTTTGTCATGAAGGGCCGGCCAAAAAAGATTTTGACCGCAAAAATGAAACCTTGTTTGAAAACGCCAGGGCCGCCAACACCTACGCCAACATCCTGATGCCGGTGATGGGCAACTGCGGTAACCTCCAATACGTTTTGGTCGCCATTTTAGGCGCCACCCTGATGTTAAGCGGTCAAACCGCCCTTACTCTCGGCGGGCTGGTTGCCTTCCTGAGCCTGACCAAAAGTTTTTCTACCCCCATCAACCAGATCTCCCAGCAGATCAACGCCATTGTCATGGCTCTGGCCGGTGCCAAACGGATTTTTACCCTGATGGACGAAGCCCCGGAAGAAGACGCCGGTTACGTGACCCTGGTCAACGCCAAAACCACCGGCGGCCAACTGATAGAAGCAGATCACCGCACCGACGTCTGGGCCTGGAAACACCCTCACCATGCAGACGGCAGCGTTACCTATCACCCCCTTAAAGGGGACGTCACTTTAAACCATGTGGATTTTGAGTACGAATGCAATAAACCTATTCTCCATGACATTACCCTCTGGGCCAAACCCGGACAAAAAATCGCCCTGGTCGGCGCTACCGGGGCCGGGAAAACCACCATTACCAATCTGATCAACCGATTTTACGATATCGAAGGCGGCAAGATCCGTTACGATGGCATTAACATCGACAAAATTAAAAAACCGGATCTGCGGCGCTCCCTGGGCATTGTGCTCCAGGACACCCATCTGTTTACCGGAACCGTGATGGAAAACATCCGTTACGGCAATCTGGATGCCGGAGACGGCGAAGTCATTGCTGCCGCCAAACTGGCCGGGGCCGATAATTTTATCAACCGCCTTCCCGACGGCTACGACACGCTGCTCGACAGCGACGGCGGCAGCCTTTCCCAGGGCCAGTGCCAACTGCTCTCCATCGCCCGGGCCGCCGTGGCCGATCCCCCGGCCATGATTTTAGACGAAGCCACCTCCAGTATCGACACCCGCACCGAAGCGCTGGTCCAGGCCGGCATGGACAGCCTGATGGTCGGGCGCACCGTTTTTGTCATTGCCCACCGCCTTTCCACCGTCCGCAATGCCGACGCTATCCTGGTGATGGATCACGGGCGGATTATCGAACGGGGTACCCATGACGAACTCATCGCCAAAGGCGGCGAGTACTATCAACTGTATACCGGCAATATGGAACTGGAATAACCCCGTTTTTAACCCATGGCATTCAAAAAGGCCCAGCCAATCCGGCTGAGCCTTTTTTTCATGCCAGACCAGCGTTTAAATCCGCTGTTCCAACGCTTCAATACTGTTTTTAACCACGGTGACAGCCTGGTCCCGGGGCATGACCTCCCCGTAATCTTTCAAATGCATCATAAAACTCCGGCCCACAGTAATCAATCCCGGTTCCTTGAGCACAGCGATATAATAGGCTTTGCCCATCTTGCACATAATACACATCTCTTTTTCCGTCACCGCCAACAAAAGATTAAGATCCCCCACCAATTCGTCATTTTTCAGGACCCGATACCGGTCCCGTTCCACCAGCGTGAGTACCTTTTTCAAAATGGTGAGACGCTGGGCGGGGGTCAGTTCTCCCTTAAAATCCATCGGCATATCTGCCCGGATCTTCCCCCGGGCAAACGCCCAAAGCCCTTCCCTTGAAAAATAACACCGCCCGCCACGGTTGGCCATCATCTCCCTTAAATGATCGACATCCTTACACAACACTGAAAAATTTTTTTGATGCCGTTCAGAAAGAACTGTTCGCAGCATCTCCTGATTCATGAGGGAAAAAACCGCCGGGACCCCATTTAAAATCTGAAGCTCTTTCCGCAAATCGGAGCGGTTCAATTGGCTCGTCAGCCCCCGAACCTCGCTAAAAAGCGGACGGATGATCCGGTGCAACCGGTTGATTCGTTGATGAAAAAGCGCCAGCGCCCCCCGGTCATGACTGCAAAACCCGGACTGACCGCCGGCATCAAAAGAAATCAGCGTATCCTCTGTAACAATAAAATAGGGATACAATGCCGCGTCATCAAACTTCGATGCGGTCCGGGCCATATAATACTTCGCCTCATAATGTTTAAACCGGATCATCATGGACAGACAGCGTTCTACACAGGCACTGTTATAAAACGCATGCTTCTCCTCAAAATCCCAGCGGTCCAGACTGATGATGTGTTCTATATCCAGACACGCCTCTCCACTAAAAAGATCCAGCACCGGATAAACACCCTCACACCCGGGTTGAACCACAAGGGTCACATGACCACCGCCCCGTCTCACTTCCTGACTAAGGGTATAAAACAGGGCGTCTCCGATGGCCTCCCCGGTGTTTAAAGTCTGATAATCCTGATCTTTAAAATGACCGGTTACCGCTGCACTAAACCTTACCGGATACGGGCTGATCGCCATGGCTCTTGAGAAATTTTGCAAAAACGCCCCAACTGCCTGATGCGCTGCGTGACATTCAGGACCATTAATCACCTCGTAATACGCACAAAATAATTTTTCCCGCTGGGTCGGGGTGAGACACAAGTAACGGGCGAACTGACTGACCTGATTCTTATCCACAGGTTTCCGCTCCCCTTTAATGATCCGGTACAGCGTCGCCCGGTCGTATTGACAATACGCTGCCATTTCACTCACCCGGATGGCTTTTTCTTCGATCCACTGACCCAGCATTTGAGAAAACTGTGACATGAATGGCCTCCTCCCTCACGCCGAAATCCGGGCCCGCAGCCGCGCAATAACTTTTTCAACCGCCTCGTGGCTCTGTTCTTTTGTACACAGCTCACCGTACGCTTCCATACGGCTTACAAACTGGCTGAAAATACTCACCAGCATTGCTTCCCGGGTACAATAAAAATGCAGTTCCCCATTGCCTTCATCGCAATGGAGAAAATAGACCGCATCCCGGGCAATATAAGTTGCAAAGAAAAGATTCATCGGCCCTATCGAAGGCAGCAACATCCGGAAACGCTCATTATCCACCATCCGAAGCACCCCCCGAAGCAAGGTAACCCGGTCTTCAAGGGGCAACGCTTTATAAAAGGCATCCGGTACTGCCGTAATCCGTCCCGTTTCCGCAAAATAATCCAGTCCCTCTTCAGTAAAAATCCAGGTTTCCTGTTGATCTGACTGAATCCGGGCATGCTTTAAATACTGGTGAATCATTTGCACCAGGGTGTCATCCAACCCGGTATCCATCGTCAGTGCTTGCTTCAGCATCCGCTCATTCAAAAGAGGAATCACAAAGGGAACCGCCTCAACATATTGGACAAAATGACACTGGCTCAAAACCTTGAATTCTTCCTCCAGACCCCCGATATCTTCAAAAAAAGGCAACGCACTTGCTTTCAGCCGCTGAGCCTTTCTGAAAAACTGGGCCACTGCATCAGCATCCTGATGATAAAACCCGCACTCACACTGGACATCAAAGGTGACAACCCCTTCTGCCGTCATCACCATGA
>JAQWCN010000029.1 GCA_028705955.1 Eubacteriaceae bacterium | reverse complement strand
GACGCACTTTAAAAATCCGGCAGCAGGCCGGATTGTGGGTTTGCTGCAGCAGATACCCGCGGTTGGTCGAAAGAATATGAACCCCCGCCACGCGGAGCAGGGCCATATCCTGAACGATCACCTGACGGCTGACTCCCAGCATCCGGGCCAGGGCCGCCCCCGAAAGCGGATCCGGTCTGCTTTTCATCGCTTCAATAATTTTTTGACGTCGTTCATCGCCTTTCATCAAACGCCTCCATCTTTAAAGCGGCCGGAGGTTTTTAAGCGACAAATCCAAAATCGGCGCCGAATGCGTCAGCGCGCCACTGGAAATATAATCCACCCCCAGACCGGCCAGGGCCTTAATGTTCTCCCGGGTTACATTTCCGGAACATTCGGTTTCGGCCCGGCCGTCAATGATGGCGATCGCTGCTTTCATCTCCGGTGCCGTCATATTATCCAGCATGATAATATCCGCGCCGGCTGCGACGGCTTCCTTCACCATGTCCAGGTTTTCCACCTCCACCTCTATCTTATGCACAAAAGAAGTATAGGCCCTGGCTTTTGAAACCGCTGCGCTCACCCCGCCGGCTGCCGCAATATGGTTGTCTTTGAGCATCACCCCGTCGGAAAGATTAAAGCGGTGGTTGTGCCCGCCACCGGCCCGGACTGCGTATTTTTCAAAAATCCGCATATTGGGGGTTGTCTTTCGGGTATCCAAAAGTTTTGTCTTGCTGCCTTCAAGCAGCTGTGCAACCTGATGGGTATAGGTCGCAATCCCGCTCATGCGCTGAAGAAAATTGAGGGCGACCCGCTCCCCGGATAAAAGCACCCGGATATCCCCGGTCACCTGACCCAAAAGTTTCCCGTTCTTTACCGCATCCCCGTCTTCGCAGGAAAACGACGTTTGGATGGTATCGTCCAGTTGCTTAAAAACCCGTTCAAAAACGGGCAGCCCCGCAATAATACCATCCTCTTTGCAAATCAGATCCACCGTCCCGGAAACCGGCCCGTCCATCACCGCGTTGGTCGAAAGATCCTCGTTTGTAATATCTTCTTTCAGTGCCATTTGAATCAGATGATCAGCCGACAGCTGCATCGTTATGGAATTCATCGTCCTGTTCCTCCTTATCCATGATATTTAATGCCGCCCGTTTGGCAAAAACCAAACTTTCCAGCAGTGAATTGCTGGCCAGACGGTTTGCCCCGTGAACCCCGTTGCAACTCGTCTCGCCCACGGCGTAAAGCCCCGGCATGGACGTGTGGCTGTCCCGGTCCACCCAGACCCCGCCCATAAAATAATGCTGGGCCGGAACAACCGGGATCCGTTCTTTGGTCACGTCGTAGCCCTCTTCCAGACAATGTTTGTAAATATTGGGAAAATGGCTTAAAATGTCTTCCTTTTTAATAGCTGCCAGGGACAGCCACACACAAGGGGTATGATCCGCCTGCATCTGCTTGCGGATCGCTGCAGTCACCACGTCCCGGGGCAGCAATTCATCCACAAAGCGGTGCCCCTCCCGGTTCAGTAAGACCGCCCCTTCTCCCCGTACCGATTCGGAAATCAAAAACCGCCGGCCGTCTTTTTGGGAATACAGCGTCGTGGGATGAATCTGCACATAATCGAGGTGTTCCATCCGGACCTTATATTTTTTACCCAGGGCAATGGCGTCCCCGGTCAAATGCCGGAAGTTGGTGGAGTGGGTATAAAGGCCGCCCACTCCGCCGCTGGCCAGCACCGTCTGCCCGGCTGAAATTTTCAGGGGTTCCCCCGCTTTACTCTGCGCCACAATACCGGAGCATTGCCGGTTGTGAATAAGCAAATCCGTCATCGTCGTGTACTCGAGAAGTGTAATGTTCTTCCGCTTTTTAACGGCGGCCAGCAATTTACTGGTAATTTCTTTTCCAGTAATGTCTTCGTGGAACAAAATCCGGGGCCGGGAATGCGCGCCTTCCCGGGTGTAGGCAAAGCCGTCGCCGTCCCGTTCAAAGTCCACCCCCAGAGCGACCAAATCGGCGATGATCTCCCGGGAACTGCGAATCATAATGTCCACACTCTCCCGCCGGTTTTCATAATGGCCCGCCTTTAACGTATCCTCAAAATATGCGCTGTAATCGGCGTCGTCCCGGAGCATGCAAATGCCGCCCTGAGCCAGGAAGGAATCGCTGCTTTCCAAATCCGATTTTGTAATCATCAGAATCCGGCGGTTCCGGGGAAGATTAAGGGCGCAAAATAACCCGCTTACCCCTGTCCCAACGATGACGGTCTGTGTTGTCATTGCTTTCATTTCATTCTCCTTATTTCGACAACGCGAGCATTTTTTGAAGCGGCGCTTTCGCCTGTTTTTGAATATCCAAAGACACCTGTACTTCGTTCTGCCCGGTTTCCAGCACCTGTTTAATCTTTTTAAGCGTCACCAATTTCATATCCCGGCAAACCGGTGTGGTCTTTGGAAAATAAAATGTTTTTTGGGGATTCTCCTGGCTCAATTGATATCGGACCCCTTCTTCCGTTCCAATAATAAAAGCTGGATCGTCATGCACCGTGGCATAATGGATAATCCCCGATGTGCTGCCGATATAATCCGCCAGTTTAAGAACCGCAGCGTTACATTCGGGATGAACCAGCACGTTGGCCTCCGGGTGCGCCTGTTTTAAAGCTTCAATTTCCCGGGCAGCCATCTTTTCGTGTACCGGGCAGTACCCATCGTTATAAATGAAATGTTTGTCCGGAACCTGGGCCGCCACAAAATGGCCAAGGTTTTTATCCGGGATAAATATAATTTCTTTCTGGGGCAGGGCCTTGACAATTTTCACTGCATTGGCAGAGGTCACGCATACATCCGATAAACATTTTAACGCCGCCGTCGAATTGATATAACACACCACTGCCGCATCTTTGTGCTGTGCCTTAAGGGCAGCAACCGCTTTTGCATCGGCCATACGGGCCATGGCGCAGTCTGCCGTTGCGTCCGGCATGAGCACAGTCTTTTCGGGATTGAGAATTTTTGCACTTTCCCCCATAAAGCTCACGCCGCAAAACACCAGGGTTCTGGCCTTTAAGGACACCGCTTTTTTACTGAGGTAAAAAGAATCTCCCACAAAATCGGCAATGGCCTGGACCTCCGGCGAAACATAATAATGCGCTAAGATCACCGCATCTTTCTGTTCTTTTAATTCTAAAATTTCTTTTTCTAAAGTCATCGTTTTTTCTTTTTCATTTATTTAGGCGCATAAAGGTCACCCATAACCCTGAACCTTTTTACCGGTTTTCCGGTAGAAACGGTTCGATTATAGCACATAACTTTACAGGTGACAAGACAGTAAACTTTTCCCATCTTCATTCCGCTCCATTATCTCCATTTGAATAAAAAAAGAAGCGGTCTCTTTCCCGCTTCCTTTTTCTCCATTCGGTTCAATCTCTTTTTCTAAAATCTATTTTTCCTGCCAGGGTGTCACATCTTTTCCTCTTAATATAACCCGGGTAATCTTTAAGTGGTCGTCGAGGAAAACCAGATTGGCCAGCCGGCCGGGAGCCAGGCTGCCGTAGTCGGCCTCAATGCCCAACGCCCGGGCTGGATTGACCGAGGCGCAGCGCACGGCTGTGGCCAGGGGAATTCCAAACCGGACGGCGCAGCGCACACAATCCATCAAATTGGTGGCCGATCCCGCCAGGGTTCCATCTGCCAGCGTGGCAAAATGTCCTTTGACCGTAACCGGCTGACCGCCCAGGGCATACTGGCCATCGGCCATCCCTGTGGCCATCATGCTGTCTGAAATCAAAATGATGTGTTCCGGATCAAACAGCTTGAAGCTGTCCCGGATCACCGCCGGATGAATGTGAATACCATCGCAGATCATTTCCACGTCCGCCTCCGGTGCGTCGGCGGCCGCCACAACCATTCCCGGATCCCGGTGTCTAAACGGCGTCATGGCGTTGTAAAGATGGGTCACGTGATTCGCGCCGGCTTCAAAGGCGTCCATAGCCGTTTTGTAATCGCAGGCGGTGTGCCCCAGAGACACGGTGGTCCCCCGGGATACCTTCCGGATAAAATCCATGGCCCCGGGAAGTTCCGGCGCAACCGTCACCCATTTGACTTTTCCCCCGGATCTTTTTTGGAGACGGTCAAACATGTCTGTGTCCGGCTGCCGCAGCCACGCTGCTTTTTGCGCACCCTTTTTCTTTTCCGACAAAAAAGGGCCTTCCATATTAATACCCAAAAAAGCTGCGCCATCTTCCGGAGAGGTGTATCCTGCCGCTGTATCGTAAATCTCCCCAATGGTTTCTTCTGAAAGGGTCATGGATGCCGGGGTAAAACCGGCGATGCCGTTGGCCGAGAGATAGCGGGCCATGGTATCCAGGGACCAGGCGGTTCCGTCGCCAAAATCGACCCCGCAGCACCCGTGAAGATGAATATCCACCAGGCCGGGAATGACCATCGCACCGCCACCATCAATCTTTGTCGTCTCTGTCGTTTGGGAAACAATCCGTTCGCCCTCAACGCAAAGACTTCCCGGTTCAAACGCCCCGTTTCCGCGAAAGACGCGGAGGTTTTCGATAATCATCGGACCGGCTGTCCTGTTTTTTTATCCACCAGGGCCATGGCTGCGTCGTCTGCCACAATTGTCACGTTGTTATGCAGCTGAAGGATGGATGCCGGTACCTTGGGCGTTACCGGTCCCCAAAAACTGTTGTACAAAGCTTCCGCCTTGTTTTCCCCGGATACCAAAAGCAGAATGCTTTTGGACTGCATGATCGATTTTATGCCCATGGTAATGGCTTTATGCGGCATGGCATCCACACTGTCAAAATACCGGGCGTTGGCGTCCAGCGTGCTCTGGGTCAATGCGATACAGCAGGTTTCTTTTTCAAACGCATCCCCGGGTTCATTAAATCCGATATGCCCGTTGCGCCCGATGCCAAGCACCTGCATATCAATTCCCCCGTTCTGACGCAGCAATCCGTTATACCGGTCGCATTCGGCCTGGATATCCCCGGCCATTCCATTGGGAACATGGGTGTTGGCCTTGTCGATATTGACATGGTCAAACAGGTTGTCATTCATAAAATAACGGTAAGAATTTTTGTCATCTGGTTTTAACCCCACGTATTCATCCAGATTAATGGAACGCACTTCTGAAAAATCAAGATCGCCTTTTTCATACCACGAAATAAGCTGACGGTACATGCCCACAGGGGTGGAGCCTGTCGCTAAGCCTAACGTACAATCGGGCTTCATGATCACTTGGGCCGATACGATGTTGGCCCCTTTTCTGCTCATATGTTCGTAATTTTCTGCACGGTACAGTTTCATTACTCAATCCTCCTTCGCATTATTTACTCAAATTACATTATAGCGCTTTATTCTGATTTGCCAAATCTTTTTTCAGTTTTTTTCAATCCTTCTGATCATTTATTTCAACCGGACTTCCCGGTTCTTTTTCAAAACAATTTCAGTTTTCATTCATCATCACAATCCTTTGATGCCGTTTTTATGCAATCCTTTTAAGACTATTCTTCTTTTTTCATTTGATTCTAAAATATCTTAATAATTATTTGACTCTTTTTTTGTTTCGCGGTATAATTTTTTAATAAATGTTTAAGGATCTGCAATGCACTTTATCATATGCTTATCTTTTTTTATTTTATTCTGCAATAATAAAAAGCGATTGTAATCCTTAAGCTGTACTGGAACAGGGAGGTGAACCAGCATCAGCATAATCGATACAACAGTGTCATACTTGTAGTGATCACCAGAATGGAGGTATAAAAATGGTAGGAATTGTTCTTGCTACACATGGTGAGTTTGCAAATGGAATTTTGCAATCAGGTTCAATGATTTTTGGAGAACAGCCCAACGTCAAAGCAGTCACATTAAAGCCAAGCGAAGGGCCTCCGGACATCAAAGCAAAAATGGAAGAAGCGATCGCTTCTTTCGAAGATCCAGAACAGGTTCTCATTATGGTTGATTTAAAAGGTGGAACACCTTTTAATCAGGCAAACGGCTTAATCGATGGTCATGAAGACTCCTGGGCCATCGTCACCGGTTTAAATCTGCCGATGCTGCTTGAAGCATACGGTGCCCGGATGGGTACGGATACGGCTCACGAAGTGGCGTCTCAGATTTTGGGCAGCGCCAGAGACGGCGTTCAGGTATTCCCGGAATCCCTCGAACCCAAAAAAGAAGTGGCCGCAGCTCCAGTAGCCGCAGGCGCTCAACACGCAATCCCAGAAGGAACGGTTGTTGGCGACGGCCATATCAAATATGTTTTGGCCCGGGTCGATACGCGACTGCTCCACGGCCAGGTGGCAACCGCCTGGACAAAGACAACACAGCCCAACCGCATTATTGTGGTTTCCGACAACGTCGCCCACGACAAACTGCGTAAAAGCATGATCACAGAAGCGGCTCCTCCGGGAGTTCACGCCAACGTTGTGCCTGTGGACAAGATGATCGAAGTCGCAAAGGATCCCCGTTTCGGGAACACCAAAGCCCTGCTTCTTTTTGAAACCCCTCAGGATGCGCTGCGCGCCATCGAAGGCGGTGTGGATCTCAAGGAATTGAACATCGGATCCATGGCTCATTCCGAAGGAAAAGTCGCTGTTAACAAAGTCTTATCCCTTGGCAAAGAAGATGTGGAAACTTTCGACAAACTCAAAGACCTTGGCGTCACTTTCGACGTTCGCAAAGTCCCTTCCGATTCAAAGGAAAACATGAATAAAATTGTCGAGAAAGCAAGAGAAGAATTATCTTAAAAATAAACTGAGGAGGAATTACAATGTCACCTATTTCTATGGTCTTAGTTGTAATCATTGCCTTTTTAGCCGGTATGGAAGGTATCCTGGATGAATTCCAGTTCCATCAACCGCTAGTGGCATGTACATTGATCGGACTCGTAACGGGTCATTTGACAGAAGGCATCATCCTTGGAGGGAGTCTCCAAATGATCGCTCTCGGCTGGGCAAACATCGGCGCCGCTGTTGCACCGGATGCCGCACTCGCATCTGTTGCTTCTGCTATTATTCTTGTTCTTGGCGGCGAAGGAACCAAAGGTGTCAGCACAGCTATTGCTATCGCTATTCCGCTGGCTGTTGCCGGTTTATTCTTAACCATGATCGTCCGGACCCTCTCCGTTGCTTGTGTTCACCGTATGGATGCCGCAGCAGAAAATGCCAACTTTAAAGGCGTTGAAACGTGGCACATCATTGCCATTGTTATGCAGGGGCTGCGTATCGCTATTCCTGCTGCATTGCTTTTAGTTATTCCTGCAGCCACCGTTCAAGGTGCCCTGGCTTCAATGCCGGCATGGCTGACCGATGGTATGGCGATCGGCGGCGGTATGGTTGTTGCTGTTGGTTACGCAATGGTCATCAACATGATGGCAACCAAAGAAGTTTGGCCTTTCTTTGCCATTGGTTTTGTACTGGCCGCACTGTCTGAATTAACACTGATCGCCCTGGGCGTTATTGGTGTTTCTCTGGCACTGATCTATCTGGCTGTTACAGAAAACAAGGGTTCCTCCAATGGCGGCAGCGGTGGAAACCTCGGTGATCCGTTGGGTGATATACTCAACGACTATGAGTAAAGGAGGTAAGATAAATGGCAAACGAAGTTGAAACAACTGAAGTAAAAGCTAACGCGGTTGAACCTAAAAAAGTTGAGTTAACCCAAAAAGACCGTCGGTCTGTTTGTTGGCGTTCTACCTTCATTCAAGGTTCCTGGAACTACGAACGGATGCAGAATGGTGGCTGGTGCTATGCCATGATCCCAGCGATCAAAAAACTGTATTCAAAGAAAGAAGACCAGCGCGAAGCATTAAAACGCCATCTGGAATTCTTTAATACCCATCCTTATGTGGCTTCCCCGGTTGTCGGTGTTACACTGGCTCTGGAAGAAGACCGCGCCAACGGCGCCCCGGTCGACGATGTCGCTATTCAGGGTGTCAAAGTTGGGATGATGGGGCCTTTAGCTGGTGTCGGCGACCCGGTATTCTGGTTTACGGTTCGTCCTATCCTCGGTGCTTTGGGGGCTTCCCTGGCATTGACCGGCAATATTCTTGGACCTATCCTGTTCTTCCTGTTGTGGAACGTGATCCGTATCGCTTTCATGTGGTACACCCAGGAATTTGGTTACAAAGCAGGATCAGCCATTACCGAAGACCTCTCCGGCGGTCTGCTGCAGAAAGTGACCAAAGGTGCGTCCATCCTTGGGATGTTTATACTGGGTTCACTGATTGAGCGTTGGGTGTCGATTGACTTTAAGCCCGTGGTCTCCAGTGTTACCCTAAGCGAAGGCGCTTATATCGACTGGTCTTCCATTCCCAACAGTGTCAAAGGGATACAGACAGCGCTGACCCAGTACGATTCGGGCCTGGCCTTGTCCGCAACCAAAGTGACAACCTTACAGGATAATCTGGATTCTCTGATTCCTGGTCTTGTGCCGCTGCTGCTTACCTTGCTCTGCATGTGGCTCTTAAAGAAAAAGGTTTCACCGATCGTCATCATCCTCGGCTTATTTGTTGTCGGGATCCTCGGTCACCTGATCGGCTTACTGTAAAATTAAAACAAAAAAGGGTTCGGCTTCTGTCGAACTCTTTTTTTAATCAAAAGTTGACGCGGCTCCGGCCCCTTTGATAAGATAGATGTATTAAAAATAAACTGAATGGAAATAAAAAAATGGCACAATCAATCAATACCAAAGTCGATTTTGTGGATAAAGCAACATCTTACCACGGGATCAATACCTATGGAAAAATTATGATCGGGGACAAGGGATTTGAATTCTACAACGACAATAATGTAGAAGATTATATCCAAATTCCCTGGGAAGAAGTGGATTATATCGCCGCCTCAGTGATCGGCAAAAAAAAGCATAAGATCCCCCGCTTTGCGGTGATGACAAAGAAAAACGGCAATTTTTCTTTCTCCGCCCAAAATCCCAAGCCCCTTCTCAGGGCCGCAAGCCAGTACATCCCCGCCAAGCGCATCGTCCGCTCCCTCAGCTTCTTTGAAGTCCTGAGCCGGAACATCTCGAGCTGGTTTCGGAAAACCCTTTAATCTTGGACGGTGCAAAAATTGCAATCGTTCCTCATTTTGTGATATACTGGGGTAAACCTTAACAGAAAGGAAGACCGCTATGCTCACCTTGTCCCGTATCCAGGAAATTGCCGCAATGATCCCCGGCCCGGTTGTTGTCTTTACGGCTGGATCCCCACGCAAATGCCTTTACTGCTCTCCATCCGCTCCGGCGCTGGCTGGCTATGCCCCGGGAGATTTTTCTGCTCCCGGAGATCAGGATGCTCTGAGCCTGGTCATGGAACAGGACCGCCCGCGGATTGCCGCCGCAGTTCAAAAGTGCACCCCAGGCGGTGATGATGTCCAGGATTATTTTCGCCTGTTTCACAAAACCCGGGGCTTTGTCTGGGTCAACGGCCAGGCCCGAAATATCGGAGTGCTCGATCATCAGCCGGTCATTCTCGCCACATTAAATGCCCTTTCCCCGGAAAGCGATGCCCACGACGTTCTCATTGATGCCTCCAACCGAATGGTGGCTGTGGTTGAAAACAGCTATCATACCCTCTTAACCATTAACGAAACGTTTTGCCGGGAACTCGGCATTGCCAAACAAGACGCTCTTGATAAAAAATGCGCTGTGTTTTTTAAGTGTCCGGATTGCCAAAATGACGACAGCTGTTTTTTGGCTGCCTTCCTTTCAGAATCCCCCGGAAAACACTATACCGATCCCGCCACCAAAAGAACTTTTTCCGGTGAGGCTCACGCCATTAACTGGTACGGCCGGTCTGCTACCGCTTTTTATTTTTCTGATATCACCATTCAGCACGAAATGGAACTCATCTTTCAGCAGCATCTGAACAGCATTATCCAGTCCAATCCCCAAACCGTTACCACTTGCCGTTGTAATCTGACCCAAAACAAAGTGGAAAACAGCTTCAGCATTTACGGAGATCTCCGCGATATGAAAAATTTTGATAATTTTGATCAGTTTATTGGCCAGGCCGCTGATTTTATCGACCGTCCTGAAGACCGGGTTTCTTTTTTGGATACTTTTAACCGTCAAAATTTAATCGCCGCTTTTCAACAGGGACAAATGACATTTAAAGTGGTTCATTCCTTTACCCATCATCATACGGATCAGCGTCTGCTTCGCACCACTGCCGATATTTTAAGAAATCCCTACAGCCGGGATATCGAATGCTTTTTATACACCCTGGATATCACCGAACAGTATCTGGACCAGGAAATCAACACGTTGCTGCTTCGGGAAGAATTTGAAAGCATCGGTGTGCTCAACGGGATCAGCGGTTATTTTTCACTGCGCCGGTTTGTTCACCGGGATTCCAATCCCTGCGAAGAAACCCGGGACCAATACGATGTGATCCGTCAGACTGCCTGCCGGGATACGGTTGTCCCGGAAGATCATGCCTACTTTATGGAAAAAACAGATCTGATCACGGTCAAAAGAGAACTGGAACGGCAGGAATACTATACTTTTACACTGCGGAGCCGTACCCGGGAGGGCCGCACCCTTTTAAAACAATACAGCTTTTACACCATGAACCGGGAACGGCAGATCATTCTGGTGGCCACCACCGACGTCACCCCGATGTTGGAACGGGATATCTTAACCGGAGAACTGAGCCGGGCCGGTTTTGCCTACACCGTTTCCTCCCTTCTCCGAAACAGCAGCCCCTACGAGCAATTTGTCATTTTGTACTACAATATCCGGAGCTTTAAAACCATCAACGACCTGTTTGGAAACGCCAGCGGCGACCAGGTCCTAAGGCAAAGTGCAGGCATTCTTAAGCAATCCCGGCTGGCACCCCTGGCGGTCGCCCGGATGGAAGCCGACCATTTTGTCTGTCTGATCCGCCGGGAAAAACTTTTTTATGATGAATTGGAGCGTTTGTCCCAACGCTCTTACCATCAAAATGGCAAAACCTACCGTTTTTACTGGCGCTGCGGGATTTACATCATCACCGATAAAAGCGTCCCGGTCAACCTGATGTGCGACCGGGCCAAACTAGCGAAAGAATACATTCGGGATGATTATGTCAAACCCTATATGCTCTACAATACCACCATGCATGAGGATTTTGTCTCTAAAAACAGACTCACCAGTGAACTTAAACAGGCGCTGGCCAACCGGGAATTCCGGGTGTATTACCAGCCCATTTACAACCCGCTCACCGGCCAGATCGCTTCGGCCGAAGCACTGATCCGCTGGCTTCATCCCCGGTATGGCATCGTCTCTCCGGGTAAATTTGTCCCGGTCTTTGAGGAAAATGGCTACATTTCCGAGCTGGATCTGTACGTCTGCAAAACAGTCAGAGCCTTTGCCCGGAACCGTATCCAAAAGAAATTGCCCATTGTTCCCATTGCTGTCAATCTTTCCCGGATGGACCTTTTTGATACGAAAATGATGTCCGTTCTCTTAAAAATGCTCCAGACCCGTGTCCTGCCCCGTTCTTTTGCCCGGTTTGAGGTGACGGAATCGTCCTACACTTCCCTCATGGAAGGCAGTAACGCCATCTTATCGGAATTAAAATCCCGGGGCGCCAAGTTGCTGATCGATGATTTTGGCACCGGCTATTCTTCTTTCAGCACACTGCAAAACTTTGATTTTGATTTCATCAAGCTGGACATGAGTTTTGTTCAAAAAATCGGCACCAGTCAAAAAACAGAATGGATCATCCACGCCATTATCAAAATCGCCCACCATCTCGGTGCCCAGGTCATTGCCGAAGGGGTGGAGACCAAAGCCCAGCTTGATTTTCTCATCGAACAGCAATGCGATTTTATCCAGGGCTATTATTATTCCCGGCCCCTGCCCCAGGCCGAGTTTGAGCAACTGCTCGTCGACCAGTAATCTTCGCACTCAACCCAAAAAAGGCCGGCGGGTTTTAAACCCGCCGGCCTTTTTTCTTAAACTTTATACCCAGGAGGTATCCCATGGCGGCTTTTGACGAAATCAATTCAGGAATCCCCTCGATGGATGCGGCTTTGCACCACATCCGTATCGGGGATAACGTTGTTTTTCAGGTCCCTGACCTTCAGGCTTTTAAAGCCTTTACCCTTCCCTTTGTAAAGCAGGCTGTTTCCGAAAAGCGGCGTGTGGTCTACGTCCGCTTTGCCTCCCATCCCCCGCTTTTAAAACCCCAGCCCGGGGTTGAAATTCTGCATCTTCCATTATCCCATCATTTTGAAACTTTTACCGTAGCTGTCCACGATAGCATTGCCCAAAACGGCCGGGAAACCTTTTACGTTTTTGACAGCCTTTCGGAGCTGCAGACCGTCTGGGCCACCGACATGATGATGGCCAACTTTTTCCGGCTAACCTGCCCTTACCTTTTTCAGATGGACACCGTCGCCTATTTTCCACTGCTCCGGGGCCGGCATTCTTTTTCCGCCATCGCCCGGATCCGGGAAACCACCCAGCTGCTTTTGGACGTCTACAACGACGGCCAGGGCAATTTCTACGTGCATCCCCTTAAAGTCTGGAACCGTTACGGTCCCCGGATGTTTCTGCCCCATTTGTACCGTCCCCAAAAAGATGCCTTTGCCCCGCTGACCGACGGCGTCCGGGTCAGCCGCTTTTACGCCTGTTTGTCCACCGAAGAATCCCAGTTTGAAACCCAGGACGAGGACAGCTGGGACCGCTTCTTTTCCAAAGCCAAAACCGCCTACCAGGCCGGCACCCTGTCCCCGGCCTATCCCACCATCATGTGCCGGCGGATGATGACCCGGGACCAGCGCCTTCAGGAGCTGATTCTCGACACCTTTGAACCCTCCGATTATTTTGCGGTGCGTTCCCGGATGATCGGCACCGGTATGATCGGCGGCAAAGCCTGCGGCATGCTGCTGGCTCGAAAAATTCTGAGGTTAAAACTGCCGGAACTCCAGGCCCATTTGGAACCCCACGATTCATTTTTTATCGGCTCCGACGTGTTTTATACCTATATTGTCGAAAACGGCCTGTGGGATCTGCGGGTTTTGCAGCGGACCGAAGCGGGCTACACCGCCATGGCGCCGGATCTTAAGCGCGCCCTGGCCCAGGGGGTTTTCCCCGGGGATATTCAGGAACAGTTCAAACGGATGCTCGATTATTTTGGCGCCAGCCCCATCATCGTCCGGTCATCCTCCATTCTGGAAGATGGCTTCGGCAACGCTTTTGCCGGCAAATACGACTCGGTGTTTTGCGTGAACACCGGGGATCCGGAAACCCGGCTGGCCCGGTTTGAAGACGCCGTGCGTAAAGTTTACGCCAGCAGCATGAACGCCGGCGCCCTGGCCTACCGCAAACGCCGGGGCATGGACAAAAATGACGAACAGATGGCCCTGCTGGTTCAACGGGTCTCCGGCTCTTTCCACGATTTTTGTTTTATGCCCGACGGTGCCGGTGTCGGCTATTCCCTGTGCGCCTATCCCTTTGCTCCGGGCATGGACCCTGCCGCCGGCATGCTGCGTCTGGTAATGGGCCTCGGCACCCGGGCCGTCGACCGTACCGAAGGGGATTACCCCAGACTGGTCAGTCTGTCCAACCCCAGCCTTCAAACGGTGAGCAGCCCGGCGGAAGCGCACCGCTATTCCCAGCACAATGTGGACACCCTCGACACCGAAAACGGCCGGTTCTGTTCGTATCCTTTTGACGGACCGGTGGCTGCACCCGGTTCCCCGGCTGCCCGGGGCGCCCTTTATCCCCTGCTTGCCCCGCCTGTCACCCGCGCTTTTCTGTCCCACGATACCGATGCCGAAACCCTCTTCCGGGAACGGGGCGAACACCGTCAAATTGTATACATCTCCTGCAAGGGCCTGACCCAGAATGACACCTTTATCGCCCTGATGCGCAACATGCTGGCCGTCCTCCAGGAGGCCTACCGCTACCCGGTGGACATCGAGTATACCGTCAACCTGGGTGACGACGGCGATTTTATGGTTAACCTGCTCCAGTGCCGCCCCCTTCAGGGCATCGACGAAACCGAAGTGGTGACCGTTCCGGCCTGTCCGGAAGTTTCCACCTATTTTCATACCCAGGGTGCCTCCATGGGCCGCTCCCGGAAACAATGCATCGACGCGGTCGTCGTCATCGATCCCAAGGGCTACTACACCACCGATTATCACTTGAAGCCCGCAGTGGGCCAGGCCATCGGCCTTTTAAACTCCCGCCTGGGCGAACATGGCAAACACCTGGTGCTCATCTGCCCCGGGCGCATCGGCACCAGCTCCCCGGAACTGGGGGTTCCGGTTACGTATTCGGATATCAGCAACTTTGACACCATTGCCGAGGTGGCCTACAGCCAGGCTGGCTACCGACCAGAACTTTCCTACGGCAGCCATATGTTCCAGGATCTGGTGGAATCGGACGTGCTGTACTGCGCCCTGTTCGAAAATGACAAAACCCTGACTTTCCGTCCCCAATGGCTGGCGGCCCTTGGCCCGGACCGCTTTGAGACCCTTTGCCCGGAACACCCGGAACTGGCCGGACTCGCCCATGTCTACGACACTGCGGCTTCCGGCCTGACCCTGTGGCACGATGCCCGGAGCAACGAAACCTTCATCGGCCTTCCCCCTAAAACCTCCTGACGCCATTCCCATCTTATGGTACAATAAAACTGGAAACAATCTGGAGGTTTGATCAATGAACGCAAAAGAAAACAACACCCTTATCGACGCGGCGTGCCTGACACCCTGGCTGCGCCACCCCGCCGCCCTCTCGTCCATCCAGTGGTACAAACAAATCCCGTCCACCAACCTGACGGCCAAAACCCTCGGTGCCGGATCCTTTCCCCACCGGGGCATTGTCCTTGCCGATTATCAAAGCGCCGGCCGGGGACGCCTTGGCCGTTCTTTTTATTCCCCGACGGCCACGGGCATTTACCTGAGCGTCCTCTACCGCCCGGAAGAAAACCCGGCCCTTCCAAATTTTGTCACCATGGCGGCCTGTGTCTGCACCGCCCGGGCCATCGCAGCCTGCTGCGGCAAAACCCCGGCTATCAAATGGGTGAATGACCTGTATCTGGACCAGCGAAAAATCTGCGGCATTCTGGCTGAAGCCGGAACCCGCCCCGGAAAACCTGGCCTGGATTACGTGATTGTCGGCATCGGCATCAATCTGTATCCCCCCGACGGCGGTTTTCCCAAAGACATTCAAACCATCGCAGGGTCGGTGATGGGAAACACGGATCCGGATCCGGATTTGCGCCTGCGGCTCATCGCCGCCCTGATCGACAATCTCTGGGAACTGGGCAGCGCCCCTTCCCCCGCCGGTTTCATTGCAGACTACCGGGACCTCTCCATGGTCACGGGCAAGCACATTACCCTCCGGGGCGCCGGTGGTGAACGCTCTGGCCTGGCCGCCGGTTTTACCGACGAAGGCCATTTAATCCTCCAGGATACCGACGGCACCCGTCACATCATTTCCTCCGGGGAGATATCCCTTATTTTTAACGACTGATTTTTGAAAGGAAGACATCATGAATACTCGAACAAAACAACTGGTTTACGCGGCTCTTTTTATCGCCCTGGCTTTTGTGGGCGCCAACATTAAAATTATGGGTTCCATCGCCTTTGACTCCCTGCCTGCTTTTGTGGCCACCCTTGTGCTGGGCTGGGGATGGGGCGCTGTAATCGCGTTTATCGCCCATCTGCTGACTGCGGCCCTCTCTGGTTTTCCGCTAACCCTTCCGGCCCATATCATCACTGCCTTTATGATGGCTGCGACGATGATCGCCTTTTACTTTACCATCAAGTTCTGCGCCGACCGCAACATGAATCTCATTCTGGCTTACGTGCTGGGCTGTGTGGCGGCGGTTATCTTTAACGTGCCGCTGGGCCTTTTGGCCACTGCCCCCATCTTCACCCTGCCCGTCGCTCTGGGTCTGATTCCGGCGCTTTTGCCGGCGGCCATCTTAAACGTCGTGATCGCCGTGGTGATTTACGCATTCCTGCCGTCCCGGTTCCACACACTGCCGGCACCGCACGTGAAGAAAAATGACAAAACCCATCAGTAAATACCGGGATCTTTCCCTGGCCCCGGTTCCCGGCGGCACTGTGGTGGTGGCCGCAGACAGCTGCGCCAGCACCGGGCGGAAACCCGGGGACACCCTTTCCTGTGACCCGTATCACTGCGGCCGGGTCTCGGCCCGGGTCGTTCTGTTTGAACTGATGTGCATCGGCGCCCAGGTTCTAATTGTGGCCGACGGCGTTTGTTCCGAAATGAAACCCACCGGTGCCGAAATTATCCGGGGCTTTCAGGATGAGCTCACCCTGGCCGGGCTCTCACCGGATTGCCTGACCGGCTCCACAGAAGAAAACTTTCCCACCAGCATGACGGGTGTGGGTACCGCTGCTGTCGGCTATCTTTCCGAGCCTTTTGTCCCGCCCCAATGCCATCCCGGCGACGTGGTCGTCTGTGTGGGCACACCCCTGGTCGGTTTGGCTTTCCTTGACAACACAGACGCCGCCATCGCGACCTACGCCCATCTCAAAACCCTTCTTGACGCATCCGATGTCCGGGAACTGGTTCCTGTGGGGTCCCGGGGCATCGCCTGGGAAACCGAAATTGTAGCCGGACTCCACCACCT
>JAQWCN010000160.1 GCA_028705955.1 Eubacteriaceae bacterium | reverse complement strand
GGTGGGCTGCCCTTCCCAGCAGGATTGCATGGTTTTGGGCAGGATCTTTTCAAAAGTGCCGTCCTGATTCCAGGCGATGGCAAATTCCTTTCCCCGGGAATCGGTGGAGATGATGCCGTTGGTGGCCTGGGTGCCGTCTTCCTGAATCAGATAGACACCGTTGCCGTGACCGGTGGCCGCAATCCCGATGACGTCGTCCCCGGAGACGCCGGATTGGGCCAAAACGGCTCGGATAGCGCCGACGTTGGCGGCCCACATTTCTTCACAATTGCGTTCGGTAAAGCCCGGCTGGGGCTGAAGCAGTTGCGTTTTTCTTGCACACACCGCAATTTCGTGACCCTGCAAATCGTAGAGCGCCGCCTTCCCCATGGTGCCGCCGTTGTCTAAACCCATTAGATACTGTCCCATTATTTTCCCTCCTGAAAAATTGAATTGATGTGGATAAAAAAAATCCTGTTTAATAAGCCTGAACCGAAGCCTCGATTCACGCTCATTAAACAGGACTCACCATTATCCATCCATGCTTCGCCCGATTGTGTCGGACGTGTATTTTGTTGTATTTCTATTTTTATGTTAGCACGATGATGCTAGAGGTGTCAAGTATGAAAACACAGCAGAATGGATGAAAATGAATGGAAAGAGATCATAAGCTTAACAAAAGCGGCATTCACAGAATTTCTGTGAATGCCGCTTTTGTATTACCAGTATTCCCGCAGGCTGATGGTGAGGCCTTCAAACCCGGCGTCTTGGATCTGTTTCATTTCCCGGGAGGAGTGGATAAAGCCTCCGGCGAGCAGGGGAATGTCGGTGGCCCGGCGCAGATCCGGGAGAATTTCCCGGGCGACGACTGCCGGCAGGACTTCGGCGGCATCGGTTTTGAGGGTGCGCAGAAAACGAAGGCTGGTATCGAAGGCCCGGGAGTCCCCGATCAGGTAACGCTGAACGGTGATCAGCCCGGCACGTTTGGCCATGTTGAGTTTATTGCTGTCGGTGGACATGACACCGTCCACTTTGTAGAAATTTTTGAGCAGTTTGATGCCAACCTGGTCCCGGCCGAAACCGCCAAGAAGCTCAAGGTTGACCCAGGCTTCTTTTCCGGCGGTATGGACTTTTTTCACCAGGGCGGGCAGGTTGGCGATATCCGCGTCGGTCAGCAGGATGATTTTGCGCCGGCTCGCAAGGGCCGTTTCCAGATCACCCAGCCGCCGGATGGAGGGGATGACCTGAAAGGTGTTGAATGCGTCGATCACGATAGCCTTCTTTCTCGTTTATCTTTTATAACCAGTCTTCGCTTTTGGTGACGGCCTTTTTCCATTGGCTGTACAGGGCTTCCCGGGTGGCTTCGTCCATCTGGGGCGTGAAGATCCGGTCGGCTTCCCACAGGCCTTTGAGTTCATCCTGATTTTTCCAGATGCCGCAGCCGAGTCCGGCCAGGTAGCAGGCACCCAGGGCGGTGGTTTCGATATCTTTGGGACGGATGACGTTGCAGTTTAAAATATCGGCCTGGAATTGCATGAGCCAGTCATTCTGGGAGGCGCCGCCGTCCACTTTGAGTTCTTTTAAGGTGACGCCGGAGTTGGCGGCCATGTCTTCCAGCAGATCCCTGGTCTGATAAGCCATAGATTCCAGGGCGGCCCGGGCGAGTTGTTCTTTGGTGGTGCCGGCGGTGATGCCGATGATCATGCCCCGGGCGTCGGCGTTATAATGGGGGGCGCCGAGACCGGTAAAGGCCGGGACAAAATAGACGCCGCCGTTGTCGGGAAGGCTTGCGGCCATGGCTTCGGTTTCGCCTGCGGTTTTAACGATGTTGACTTTATCCCGGAGCCACTGGATGACCTGACCGGCGATGAGAATGGAAGCGCCCATGGAGTATTCGACGTGGCCGTCGATGCCCCAGGCAACAGTCATGAGTCCGGTTTTGGTCCGGGGAGCTTTATCCCCGGTGAACATGAGGGGAACGGCGCTGGTGCCGTAGGTGTTTTTGGCGGTGCCTTCTTCAAAGCAGACCTGGCCGAATAAGGCGGCGGACTGATCGCCGGCGATGCCCGTGATCGGAATTTCGGCGCCAAACCATTCGGGGTCGGTGACACCGAAGGTGCCCACGGAGTTTTTGACTTCCGGGAACAAGGAGCGGGGCAGATCCAGAAGATCCATTAAGGTGTCGTCCCATTGGAGTTCGTAAGGGTTAAAGACCAGGGTTCTGGCGGCGTTGGAATAATCGGTGGCGTGTACTTTGCCTTTGGTCAGGTTCCAGAGCAGCCAGGTGTCGATGGTGCCAAAACGGAGATCCCCGTTTGCAGCTTTTTCTTTGGCGGCAGGCACGTTGTCGAGAACCCAGCGGATTTTGGTGCCGGAGTAAGTGGGATCGAGAACCAGACCGGTGCGTTCGTTAAAGATTTCGCCCAGGCCTTTTTCTTTCAGACCGGCGACGATATCGGCGGTGCGGCGGCAGCCCCAGACAATGGAATTGTGAACCGGAACCCCGGTGTTTTTATCCCAGAGGGTGGTGGTTTCCCGCTGGTTGGTGATGCCGATGGCGGTGATGTCTTTACCGGTCAGGCCGGCTTTGGCAATGGCGTTCCGGGATGTCCGCAGGGTGACGTCCCAGACGGTCATGCCGTTTTGTTCCCACCAGCCGGACTGGGGGAAGAATTGTTCATATTCTTCATAATCAATGGCAACGGTCTTGCCCTTTTCGTTGTAGACGATGCCCCGGGAACCGGTGGTTCCCTGATCCATAACCAGAATGTACTTGGACATAGTAAGCCCCTCCTTGCGATTGCAAAGCCGCCGAAACATCTCCCCGATGTTTTGCGGCACAATCTGTTTTTATTTGATAAGGGCATTGTAACCGCTAAAGTGTGAATTGTAAATAGTCTTTTTTGCCGGATACAGGAAAAAAGCCCCCCGAAGGCCGGGCGGGCGATGGGCCCAACAGGCCCGGGGTGCAGTGGCAGGGCGCCGCTGAACCGTCGGGAGGGGGCTTGGAATTTTAATCGGAAAACCGGAACGATTATTTCCGGATAATTTTGTAATAGGTGCGGGCGGTCAGCAAAAAGGTGATGGCGTAAACCGCTGCGAAGGTGGCGAACACAAGAAGGGTACACCGGATGAACAATCCGGTATCGAAGAGGCTGAACAGGTTCAGCAGTTTGGTGATCACCGGAAAGGCAAAGACGACGTGGCAGGCGGCCACGATCAGGGGCAGGAAAAAGACAGTCAGAATCTGGGAGCGGATGGCTTTTTTGACTTCGGTCTGGCTCATTCCCACATTCTGCATGATGACAAAGCGGCTCCGGTCGTCGTAGCCTTCGCTGACCTGTTTGTAATAGATGATCAGCACTGCGGCCATCAGGAAGACCGTCCCGAGCAGGATCCCAAGGAAGAGAATGCCGCCGTAGGCGTAGTAAAAGGTCTGGTATTCATTCTGGCGGTTTCGGATATCCCACTGGCCGCTGTCCCCGGGGGTGGCAAGCTGGTCGGCGGTGACAATGGCCGGGTTGGTGGAATCGACCGAGGCACTGAGGGCGCCGGGTTCATTCAAGGCTTTGCAACAGGTGATCTTATCGTTGAAACTGCCGGTTACATTAAAACTGATGGTGTAGATCAAAGGGCTGGCCGCATCGCCGTAGGCACTGGCCTGTTTGGCAGCCAGGTTTCCCATGACGTTTTGATCGGCGACGACCAGACTCAGACACTCCAGGCCATAATTTTTGTCATATTCGGTTTCCATCAGGGGGAAGGCCGAAAGTTTTTCGGTGACGGTGTAATCTTCCCCCAGCAGATGCAGGGTGTCACCCGGGATAAATGAATTGCCGTGGGCCAGAACCTGATTCCCGGAAAGGGCAACGTTTTTCCCGGTGATGGCGTTGTAATCCGCAAGGGTCATCACGTCCACCATGCAGAGATCGCTGGTCTTGACATAATTGGTGTTACCCGGGTGAAAATTGAAAGTATCCCCGGTGCGTTCT
>JAQWCN010000159.1 GCA_028705955.1 Eubacteriaceae bacterium | reverse complement strand
CGAGTTATTGTTTTGTCACTTTGATTCTAAAGGAAAACGGACTTCATGTCTTTATTTTTTTTGAAAAAATGGTGCTGACGATGAAATGTCAATTCCATCACCAACACCAAAAATTATACAACCATTAAAAAATACTGAAAAGGCCAGAGAGATCTGGCCTTTTTTCAATCATTTCTTAAGTATTCGCTGATAAAATAAAAAATGAAAGAGGTGAATACGATGAAAAAATGGAAATGTACAGTGTGCGGATATATTCACGAAGGTCCTACACCTCCAGATAAATGTCCGATTTGCGGTGTTGGTCCAGAAAAATTTGTATTATTGGAAGATACACAATCTGATGACAGCATGTCACCTGAAACGAAAGATGCTCTTCAGAATTTGATGTTTAATTTGAGTTATGGGTTATATGTTATTACTTCAAAAGAGGGCAATCATTATAATGGTATGATGTCAAACAGTTTCTTGCAAATTACGGATTCACCTTTGCGGGGAAGTGTGTGTATCAATAAAGGCACCAGAACATGTGAAATGATTCAAAAGTCCAATGTATTTGGTGTATCTGTTTTAAATCAAAAGAATCATGATTTGGTTAAACATTTTGGCTTTCAAAGTGGTCATGATGTTGACAAATTTGCCAATATGTCCTACGTTACGGGAGAAAAGACAGGCTGTCCTGCAATTATTGGAACGATTTGTTTCCTGGAACTGGAAGTTGAACAAAAAATTGATTTGGGAACACATTTCATGTTTATTGGAAAAGTAGTTGGCGGGGAATCTTTGGCTGGAGGAGACCCGATGACGTATGCTTACTATAGAAAGACCCGTTAGTCTGCAAACATACCTTATTAACGTCTTAATTGAAATGGATATTTTAAGCGGAAATTGGATTGTAAATTGACAAAGGTGACAGGTCCTTCATTCAAATAAAAGGAGAAGAACCATGGACAATAAGATCATTATTACTCTATCACGGCAGTTTGGGAGCGGTGGAAGAAATATCGGAAAAAAAATTGCGAAAAAATTGGATATTCCGTTTTATGATAATGAATTGATTACTGAAGGGGCTGCTGAGAGTGGCTTGGATCCGGATATGGTGAAAGCTCTGGAAGAAACCCCAACGAATTCGCTGCTTTATTCTTTATCGACAAGTTCAGTTTTTGGAGGGACACAATTTTCGCCCATTATTGATTTGCCGATGACAGACAAGGTATTTTTAGCTCAATCCGAAGTCATCAGGAAATACGCTCAGGCCGGTTCGTGCGTCATTGTCGGTCGTTGTGCCAATTATGTTCTCAAAGATAATCCAAATACATTAGATATTTTTATTCATCGTCATGTGGATGAACGTGTTAATCAAGTCGCAAAGTTATACGATTTATCCCAGAAAAAGGCGAGAGAAACGGTTAAAAAAATAGATAAGCAGCGGAGTGGTTATTATAGCTATTATTCAGATAAAAATTGGGGTCAAGCGGATAATTATGATTTGGCGCTTAATAGTGGCATGCTTGGAGAAGACGGTTGTGTTACGGTGATACAAGCTTACATCGATAAAATGATGCAAAGGCGAAAGGTAAGAGGTCGATAAAATGTCAGAGAAAAAAGTAACATTATACACATGGCCTCACTGCCCTTTTTGTATTCGGGCCAGGCGGTTGTTACGAGATTTAAATATTTCATTTCAAGACCATAATATTTTTGGACAACAGGAAGAAAAAAATCGATTAATAGAAAAGACTGGTCAAACAACGGTTCCCTATATTTTCTTTGGGGATTTGTTTATTGGCGGAAGCGATGAATTGGTCGCACTTTATAAACAAGGAAAAATTGAATCATTATTGGCTGAAAATGAAATTACCAAGTGATTAAAATAAAGATGAGAGAGGAATATTGAATGGCATTTAAATATGATATCGTGGACGAAGTGGGAGTCTTGTCTGAAAGTCCCAATGGATGGCGTAAAGAACTCAATCTGGTCAGTTGGAATGATCGTGATCCAAAGTATGATATTAGAGAATGGGCACCGGAGCATGAAAAAATGCGCAAAGGGATAACATTAACGGCAGATGAATTGGTGGAATTAAAATCAATTTTAAATGAAATAGAACTATAGTTTAATAATGAATGCATCTTATGGATGAAGAATCACGCAAATCCTAAGGTGCATTTTTGATTTTATAAGGGGCTGGAGAACTGATAATTAAGAAAGTTGTTGCCGATTCATTGAAGAGAACATATAAATATGTTAGAATTAATTGTTGAAATTAGAAGAATTAATGGAGGATACTATGTCTGGACACTCAAAATGGGCGAATATAAAAAATAGAAAAGGGAAACAAGATGCTGTAAAAGGAAAAGTATTTACAAAAATGGCTAAATTAATTGCGGTTGCAGCCAGAGAAGGCGGAAGTGATCCCGAAATGAATGCAAAATTACGGGAATCTGTTGCAAAAGCAAAAGCCGCAAATATGCCTAATGATAATATTGACCGTGCAATTAAAAAGGGTGCGGGAGAACTCGATAATACAGTATATGAAGAAATTGTCTATGAAGGTTATGGTCCTGGTGGTGTTGCGGTTATTGTTCAGGCATTGACAGATAATAAGAATAGAACAGCTGGAGATATTAGACATGCTTTTGACAAAAATGGCGGTAATCTGGGGACAACGGGTTGCGTTGGATACATGTTTACAAAAGCAGGCCGGATTATGATTGAAAAGAGTGACACGGTGAATGAGGATGATCTCATGATGATTGCTCTTGATGCGGGCGCTGAGGATATGGAGTCCTCTGAAGATGGGTATGAGATTAAAACAGCACCAGAGGATTTTGCCAAAGTAATGGATGTTTTAAATGATAATGGTATTGAAGTATTAACCGGGGAAGTCGCAATGATTCCATCTACTGAGACAGATATTAGTGAAGCGGATGGTAAAAAAATGGAAAAACTTCTGGATATGTTTGATGATAATGATGATATTCAGGAAGTATGGCATAACTGGAACGAAAATTAAGGAGTTATTCAATGGCAAAACATAAAAAAGAAGGAGAAAAGGGATATACGCTCCGTGACTATGTGATTTATTTTGTAATTGCTTTTATAATGATTATGTTAACCGCATCCTTTGTTATTGAGAATATTTATAATCAGTCCGATAATGTTTCTGTTACTCCGGATGGAACAAAAGCAATTTACGAAACCTGTATTGGACAATCGGTTTTGGGAAGTAATGGAACAATAACAAATAATAATTAATTAATGGAAAAGTGAGGATCCGTCCTTGCTTTTTTATAATTTACAGATAAAATGGGGGAGCTAATATGAAGGTTGTATCGCCAGATGAAATGGCTCATATGGATAGACAAACGGTTCTTCATGGGATAACAGATTATGAATTGATGGAAAAGGCTGGAACGCATTGCGCCAAAATTATCGCTAAAGAAATTAAGCGGGATTCTGGTGTTCTTATTATCTGCGGAGCAGGTAATAATGGTGGGGATGGCCAGGTTATTGCCAGATATCTTTTTAATGAAGGATTGACAGTCCAGGTTCTGTTTACTGGAACAGTCGAAAAAATGACACCCAATAGTTTAAAAAATTTTGAAAGGCTAAAGGCATTAAATATTGAGTTTTCATTTTATGAAACGATGAATGAAAAAACTCAAAATATGCTTCAAAAGGCGGATGTCATTGTTGATGCTGTTTTTGGAAATGGTCTTAAAGCGCGCCCCCTTTACGAACGCCTTTGCACTTTATTCAATTCGATTAATCATAACAAAGCTTTTGTTTATGCTATTGATATTCCTTCAGGGCTCAGAGGAGAAAATGGTCATGGGGTTGGAGCTGTGATTCGAGCCGACCGAACGCTGGTTATTCAAAACATAAAATCGGGTTGTTTGCTTGAAGAAGGACCGGACATGATGGGAAATATTTCCATTGTAGATATTGGCATTCTGGAATGTTATTCTAATTCCCGGAAAT
>JAQWCN010000028.1 GCA_028705955.1 Eubacteriaceae bacterium | reverse complement strand
GTCAACCGTTTATGATTTCTTAATTTTTTAGCCTCGTTTTTCTCCAGTCTGTTTCCTGCCACTTCAGTGCCTTCCTTTCCAAATAAAAAAATGGTTTTCCACGCCGCAGCATGGAAAACCATTTTTTATTATTTTATTTTAAAATTCAAAAAAAAGAAAAACCAGCCCGTTTCCACATGACACAGGTGAAAGTGATACGGAGTTTCAAATTTTCTGACTTACTATCCGGCAAGGCCGGCATGCCCGAACAGGCATTTTACAGTTGCAGTGGAGCAGTTGCGTTTTTCACACATTCCTTTACATTCCGCGAATTATTCAATTAAGTCTATGATACGGTGTGAATGACCCGCTTGTCAAGAATGTTTTCAAAAAAAGCTTGTATTTGGCAATTTATTACCCCTTATTGATTCCGGATCAGGAACCCAGCCTTCCAGCGCAGGTTTCCAAATCCACCGGGATGTTTTTGGTGGCCACCACATCGCTCCCCGTTCCCAGCAGATTCTTCACAACAACCTGACCGACATAAACCGGCGCATTCACACAAACATTAAACATAATTTGTTTGGCCTTATAAATTTCATCCTTGGGAATCGCTTTTGTCAGGCGTACGCTTGCCAGGGGAAGGGTCCCGCCTTCGACCATGACAACCCCGGCAATATTACTTCTCGGATTGATCAGTTCCCGGTTGACGTAATCCTTCCCTTTATCGCACAGTTTTCCATGAACGGCGCTGATCTGACCGTTTCGGACTGTCACATCAATGCTGCAGTTTTTAGAACACATTTTACATCTTTCTGTTTTGACCACTTTGTTATTTCCTCCGGCATTTTGGGTCTCCCCTGAATCTGTTTTTCAAACATTCTTTAACTTTTTTTCCGTGACTGCATCACCCGTTTTTCTGCTTCCTCCAGGGAGGCAAAACCGACCATTTGAATTTCGTTGGTTAAAATCATCGCATTCAAGTTTTTTCCCTGAGCGATGAGCCAATCGATATAGCTCTTATAGTATTGAAGGGTTTTAAGGGAATATGTTCCCAGCTCTCCGCGAAGATAGGTTTCAAATGACGTGATGCCCGGTCTGTCTTCCCCGGTGCAAACCAGTCTGCCCCGTCCTGTCAGTCCCGGATATTTTTGACTCAGGGCCTGCAGCCACTGCACGTGGATCAGGCAAATCGCTTCAACCATTGCTTTTTTCTTTCCCCCCCGGGCCGGCAGCCGGTCCGCTATGCGCGCATAAGCTTCGGGATCGGTGGATGCCATCATATAGCCATACTTCACTTCCACAAGGTTCACGCCCTGTTGTTTCGCCCGAACGATGTCTTCCCGGTAGCTTTCCAACATCTCCCCGGACCATGCCGACAACTGACTGCCCCGCATAATATAAAAAGTCTGCCCATCATCCTGACAGGATGCCCGGCCCCCGATGTTGTTCACCTGGTCAAACCACTGCCATTCCTGTTTGATGATGGCTTCAACGCTTTTCTTCATTTTTTTCACACTTCCATAACATGCGTTTTTCGCAACGCTGAATCCTGTATCTGCGCCATTATCGCGTCGCAATGCTCCTGTAAAAAAGCATCGTCTTTCTCCGTTAAGCCCTGGCGTTTTAATTCGCCGACCACGAGCATGCAGATTCCTTCGACGATTTCCTGTCTGGAATTTTCATCTGCCTCTGCCAGCTCCGCAAACAGTGCGTAAGCCCGGGGAAGTACCGGGAGTTCTTTGATGCCCCGGTGCATCCATTTGTAAAACGGTGCGTAGCGTTTGTTGAGCAGATAAACCATCGACAGCCCCGCTTTTATAAACTCGGCCAGCGCCAGCTGCCCGGCCACTTTCTCACCCCGTTTGAGACACCGGGGATAGTTGTACTGTCCGGCCTGGGCCATCACCGCCGCCCGGGCCGCTATTTTTTTAATTCTTAAATCTTCGGGATAATCCTGGAGCAAATGATTCCGGATTCTTGAAAACAGACCCAAATTATCTTGAAACACCTCGCCGTTGGTCGCGGTTGCCAAAAATGCTTCGGGAATGGGCCGCCATTCTGCCAGGGTTTCGGGGCCTTCGGGAAGGCCGGTATACCGCTGGTACCAGTTTTGAATACTCAAGACACCGACCCGTCCTGCTCCCTGACCGGTGTCTTTTCTCTTTTCCGCATCCGGAAAGGTCTGGAGTGCTTGACAATAAACCGCCTGGACCGCGGCCCCGGACTGACGGTAATCGGCGTCGTCCATCCAGATACAAAAGCCCGGTCCCCAGTCGTGATCCCTGGAAAGCGCATCGTCAAAGCCAAAGCACTCCGAACCTTCACCACAGAGGCCAAAAGCCATCCGGTCAACAAGTGCCGGAAAGGCCTTCTTCATGGCCTCCTGCCCGCAGGTATCAAAGAAAGACCGGGAAAGTGTCAGGCCTTTCATTTTTTTTGGATCCTTTCCAGGCGCATCCGCTCATCCTGCACCGACCGGGTCCGTTCATGCTCCGGCCCAAAGAGCTTGAGGTAAACTTTTTCGGCCTGATCCAAAGCAAAAAGGGCCCGGCTGGTATCGTTCATTTTGCGGTAAACCCAGTACATATTTTGATACGCAATCCCCACTTCCACGTTTTCGCCAAAAAACCTTCGGGTGTAGGCCGCAGATTTTTTGTACATGTCGATTGCTTTTTCACATTCTCCCGCCCCGTACAAAAACCCGCCAAGACTGTTGAGCGCCGCCGCGTAATGGGTGTTTTCCGTCCCTTTGCATTCCTCAAATATTTTCAGCGCTTCATCCAGACACTCCCGGGCTTCTTTGTCATTGCCCATTTGATGAAAAAGCGCAGTCAAATTGGCGTAACTGATCGCCAGTTCATTGCGGTGCTCCGGCATCTCTTCGATTAAATTGGTGGCCAGCACCAGATGCCGGGCCGCCTGACTGGTTTTCCCCATTTCCTGATAAACCAGGGAAATATTATTGTGGACACTGGCAAAAGCGTAGGAATGACTGGCCCCCAGGGCCCGGTATTCATTAATAGCTTCCTGAAATAAGCTTTCTGCCTTTTCATATTGATGGGCCAGCCGGTACGTTCCTGCCAGATTATTGATTAAAGTGGCATATTCCAGACAGTGAACTCCCCGGGACGCCGTTATAATTTTTCTGGCCTTGTCAAAGGCCCCGATGGATAAACTGTACCGGCTGGTCGACCGGTAAAAGGATCCCTGTTCATTATATACCGCAACCAAAATCCCTCTGTTTTTATCTTCACCGAGATTTTTCTGTTCCTGATCCAGTAAATAGGCCTCTGTCTGATCCAGATCTCCTTGCTGGTACAGTTGATCCAGTGTCTTATAAATTTGTTTCAGATTATTTTCCATGTGTTCATTCTCTTTCATACGCTGCCGACCTGACCTTTCTCAACTCATTTCTTTTTCCACATTCCTTCCAGTCTCACTTTAGTTTTATTGTACACTGCTGTCCCGCCTAACGTTTTGCTTCCTGTCATATGTTCTTGACTGTCCTTCAGTCTCTTTTCGCCGTTTTTCGTGTCTATCCCGTTTCGTCTTGATTTGTATTTTTTAATCCGCTACCATGGATTTCGAAAGTGTGAAACAGACCTTTTTTTGCGTTGGACATCCGGGCTTGAGGAGCTCAATGATCCGTGAACGCATCCTCGGGATCTTTTCTGCATCCCGCTGTTTCCATTTATTTTTTTGAGGGGAGTAATAGGATATGACTTATATTGCTGCAATTTTTTTCTGTCTTGGCGCCGCCGATTATCTGCTGGGAAACCGGTTTGGTCTCGGGGAATCTTTCCGGGAGGGACTTGACGCCATTGTTGAACTGCTTTTTTTAATGACCGGGTTCATCGCTTTATCGCCCTGGCTCAACGATGTTATTGGACCGGTGATCAGTCCGTTTTTCTTAAAACTCGGCTGTGATCCTTCCCTTTTTGCCGGGATGCTGCTTTCCTGTGACAGCGGCGCGGCTGTGTTGGCCTCCAGCCTAGCTGTTGACTCCACGGCAGGGTTGTACAACGGCATGATCGTCGGCGCTTTTCTGGGGATCAACATTATGATCACCATTCCCCTGGTTTTGGAAAACACCCGGGGCAAAAATCAGAACCCGGCTGTCCAGGGACTGCTGGTCGGTTTTTTAACCCTTCCTTTTGGCTGTGTCATTACCGGAATCCTTGCGGGGATTCCCATTAAAATCATTTTGGCCAACACCTGGCCGGTGCTTTGCATTTCGGTTCTGCTGCTGATTCTGTTTAAAGTCTTCAGCGATAAAATCCTCAGCATTTTTCAGGGACTGTCCTTTGTCATCCGGGCCATTGCCTTAA
The DNA here is from genome assembly GCA_028705955.1 of Eubacteriaceae bacterium. Taxonomy (GTDB): domain Bacteria; phylum Bacillota; class Clostridia; order Eubacteriales; family Eubacteriaceae; genus JAQWCN01. Next base: position 12,416 of record JAQWCN010000028.1, on the reverse strand, counting down.
CCGGCTTTGCCATTGATGCGGTTCAGGGAACCCTTGGGATTACCATCCTGCCCAATCTCACCCCGCTTAATGACATCTTTCCTATCATTTGTAATATCGGTGTATTTCTGGCCGGGATTCTTCCCTTCATGGCCCTGCTCCGCCGAATCCTGAACAAACCCCTGCGCGCCCTGGGCAAAGTGCTTAAAATCAATGACGCGTCGGTCATTGGTCTCATCATCTGCGCGGCCAACCCAATTCCTGTGATGCTTTCCAGCGATAAGCTGGATCAAAAGGGCTGCTTCTTAAATGTCGCCTTCCTGACCCCCGCCTGCTTTGCCGCCGGCGATTTTCTAGCCTTCTCGATGCAGTTTCATCGGCCCATTGCCATTCCGCTCATGATCGGCAAACTGATCACCGGTCTTCTGGGCCTCGGCGGTGCCCTCGTGTTTGAACGGATCAAAAACAAACAAGCTGTTGCCGGAAAAGCGCCGGTGACGGACGCCACACTGTAAAGACTTCTGCCGCAATTTATAACGAAAAGCCGTCTTCCATAACCCGGAAGACGGCTTTTTATTGCCGACTAATAAGCAGAATCTCTCCTTTTGAAACGTTATTCTGATAACTGAAAACGGCGTTTAAGCACGTCAAATCATTATAATCCCTTCTCATAACCTTTCTCCTTCTCATTTCTTTTAAGAGACTGGCGCTCTGGTTTCTATCGGAAACCGGGTGCACGGTTTTCTTATCCCGGGATGAGCTTCTTTTCGTTTTTTAAACCCGCGCCGGTTTTTGGGCAACGTAAAAGCCGCATCCCTTTTCGGGTATGCGGCTTTTACCATACTGTTCCTCAACAGGATGTTATATTTTTCATTCCTAATTACCGTTTTAACTTGAAAGCCTCCGCTTAAACAGATTCGCTTTCTTCCGGCTCGCCAACCATCACTTTTTCCAGATGACTTGCCGTCTGACCGCTTGCTTCCTCTGCGATCAAATCTTTATTGATATCCATCCACAGATCACAATTATCGATTCCTAATTTCTTAGGATTAAAGAATGGTGTTTTGACCCCGGCTTTGCGCTGTTCCATATAGTCGTCATAAACTTTTTTAACTTTAGGCAACAGAATCATCAAAGTGATCATGTTAAACCAGGCCATCAGTGCAAACATAATTTCACTGATTGCCCAAGCCGTTGCCGCTGTCACATTTGCCCAGATAAAGAAGAAAACTGGAAGGATAATCCGAATGGCCCAGATCAATTTACTCCGGAATGCTTCACTCTTGTTTCTGCAAAGATAAGCCAGACCGGATTCGCCTTCATAATAGTAGGCAATACAGGTTGAAAATGCAAAGAACATCAATGCGAGGGCAATGATTGCACCGCCAACGACTGGAATCGCAGAATTAGCCGCCTGCTGCACCCATACCACCCCGGCAGTTCCGCTGGCAGCCTGCTGCTGCATCACCGCGTCGGTGCTCTGATAAATGTAGCTCACCCCGTCCGAAGCCAACACATTGTAACAGCCGGAAACCACAGCCATCAACCCGGAACACAGGCAAACCGCCACGTCGATATAAACGGAAAAGGCATTGACCAAACCGGTTGTCGCCGGATGGGCCGTTTCTGATGCCGCTGCGGTTGCCGGTGTTTCCCCAAAACCGGAACCGGAAGAGTTGACCGCACGTTTCACCCCGTAAGAGAAGGCGCCGCCCATCATACCGCCAAAAATAGCACTGCCGTTAAAGGCGCTGCTGACAATGGTTCCCAGGGCCGGCAAAACATTGCTGCTGTTGCTGACCAAAACGATGATCGTCATGATCAAATACGCGATGGTCATAAACGGAACGATAATCGTCGAGAATTTTGCGATACGGCGAACCCCACCGGAGATAACCAGGAACAAAGCAACGGCGATGAATAACCCAATCACAACGCGAATGCCTGACATTCCAAAAATGGTTCCCAAACAATCTGCCCCAAACACATTTTCAAAACTCATGGCAATATTGTTGGCCGAAGGACCGGTAACCAACAGCGGCACACCCACTGTTGCAAAGATCGCAAAAATAATGGCAAAGACTTTGCCGACCTTCTTCCAGGGAAGTCCCTTTTCCATATAGAAATACGGACCGCCCCGGTACTGACCATCCATCCGGACTTTGTAAATCTGACCCAGGCTGTTTTCGGCGTAAGCAATGGCCGAAGTGACCAGAGCGGTAACGACCATCCACAAAATGGCTCCCGGACCACCGTACATGATTGCCACCATAACCCCGCCGATATTCCCGACGGCGACACGGTACGCAACCACCGAACAAAATGTTTCAAACGGGGAAATCCCGGTTTCCGAATCTGCACCGGAGGTGAGCAGCTTCCACTGAAGTTTGACACTTCTGACATTGCCAAACTTAATGGCGACACAATAAATGATGGAACCGATAAACGTTAGAGCGATCAGAGGCGTTGCCCACAGCGTATTATCGATAGCGAGAATAATATCTGAAAAATTCATATTTTATTTTCTCCTTTTGATATGCTTTTTAAATGGCAGCGCACTAGCAGCCGGTCGTTCCAATAGCCAGTTTTTCATTCATAAACGCAATACTTTTACGCATCGCGTCGATTTCTTCTTTGCGTCCTTCTTCAATGGTATAACCACTCAACGGCAGTTCAATTTCCAAATCGATGGTATCCAGTTCTTCCGGAGCTTCTTCCCGTAAAATTTTCATCACTTCCACAACGTCCACGTCCCCGTCGCCAATGGCACACCCCAGTGAATGGGTGCCGTCCGGATCGGCAAAAACTTTATTGTCGCAGAAATGGACGCAATACGCATAAGGTGCCATCTTGCGGACGCATTCTTCAATGCCTTCGGCCAGCATCAGCGAGTTGATGGTGTCCAGGCAGGCCCCGATCAAAGGATGATTCAATTTTTTAACCATGTAAATCACTTCATCCGCAAACATGTCACAGTGATTTTCGATGGCGATTTTCATCCCGTATTCTTCAATGGTCGGAATATTCTTCTTAAATTGAAGGGTTAAATCGGCAATTTGCGCCATGGCTTCCGGACACATGCAGGCATGGGAAACCGGATGGGGATGTTCGACATCCAGACTGAATTTAACCATGGTGGCCCCCATTAAGTGCCCGACTTCCAGAGCGTCTTCAATGGTTGCATTCACCCGGGGATCACATGGAGCGTTTAATGAAATGTTCAGTTCGAGATCCAGGCCGTGTTTTTTTGCGTTTGATTTGACTTCAGTCAAATGTTTTGGCGTCACATCATTATCCAGATCGACCAGCGTAATATGAAGCACTTCGATGCCTTCTTCCACTGCCAGATCCATTAACTTATCGAGGGTCAATACCCGTTCGAAAGCGTAATTTTCGTTTGTGTTTTGAAATCCCCAACTTTCACCACACCCACTGAGATGCAGGGTATAACTGTGCATCCCGAGTTTAAATTTTCTCTCTGCCGATTTTTTGGTTATCTTGTCCATTGAAACTCTCCTTAAAAATATATTTATATTACCCCGCCGGTCACTCTGAAAAAAATCATTCAGAGCAACCAGACAGGTTTCTCCCCTGAATACTTTTCAAACAATGCGAATACGGTATGCCTTAACGGCCGCAGCCGCAACCACCCGTCCAGCTGCCGATTTCTGTCCGGCCGATAATTTCATCCTGAATTTCCTTGCCCAATTCTACAAAGAAGGCGGTGTATCCGGCTACGCGGATCAGCAGATCCTTATGTTGTTCCGGATGAATCTGGGCGTCGATTAACGTATCCCGTTTAACCACATTAAACTGAGCGTGATAAACATCCAGCGTCGACATGGATTTCAGTAAATTCATCCCGTGAACCAGACCCTTTTCCCCTTCCAGAATCGAAGGTTCCAGTTTAACATTGAGTTGCGTCCCCTGGGTATACCGCGCATGGGGGATCCGGCTGACGGATTTGAGCAGCGCAGTCGGCCCATTGACGTCGGTTCCACCGGTGGCGCCAATGCCATCGGTCAGTGGTGTCCAGGCGTTACGGCCTGAAGGCAGCGCCCCGACCCATTCTCCAATTGGTGTGTTGCCGGATACTGGCAGCATGCCACAGGTCATCTTTCCAAACTTGGTATCGTATTTTTCAAACTGGTCCACCACATGGGTAAAGACATTACCCACACAGAAGTCGGCCCGTTCGTCATCATTGCCGTATTTTGGTGCGGTCAGACACATGGCCTGAACATCTTCATAACCTTTAAAATCAGCCGCCAAAGCGTCGCACAATTTTTTCATGCTGATTTTCTTTTCATCGTATACCAAATACTTCATGGCTGCAATCGAATTAATGATATCGGCCTGGCCGGTCGTAATGACCCCGCCGCCGCAAGTATATTTTGCACCCCCGGGCTGGCTGTAATCCAGACCACTTTCCATGCAATGTGGATATCCCAGTGACAGCGCCGGCACGACACGGTAGTTCATACTCAGATAATCAAGAAGCTGATCTGCAGAAACCACCACGTCCACAGTATGATCAATATGAGCCATCACCGCGTTATAAAATTGTTCAAACGTCTTAAAGTTTTCGGGATCCCCGGTGGAAACGGATACCCTTTCCCCGGTCTTCCGGCTGATGCCGTCGTTCAGGGCCAATTCAACCATCCCGCCCATATTGATATCGGCGATATCGGTGTATTGTTTCATCCGTCCGGAAAGATTGGTTTCTACACAGCCGCAGGGATTCCAGTCCCAGGCTTCGCTCAGGGGCACCCCTTTATTCTGCATCATACGGATCCCGACATCGTTGGAATAAACCGCCGGCATCGTAAGCCCCATCCGGATGGATTCAACCGCCTTGTGAAGCAGGGAATCCGGATTTCTTGAAATGCTGTACGTCACCGACAGATTCGGTTCCTTAAATTTAACATCCATGGTTGCCTGAATCATCATGTAAGAAATTTCGTTGGTCGCATCGTCGCCGTATTCGGTGATCCCGCCGCAGCTGGTCTGTACCGTGATGCAGTAACCCGCCGCATACTGGGCTGTCACTTCATCCTGGAACAAACTCATTTCTGCAATTTTGATCCACAGGCAATCCAGAAGTTCCTGGGCGCCGTCATCATCCAAAATGCCTGCTTCGACATCCGCTTTATAATAAGGGTAGAGGTACTGATCCAGTCTGCCCAAATTGTAGGATGATGCGTTTTGTTCCATGAAGATTGCATATTCATAGGATAAAATACTCTGGCAGGCTTCATAAAACGTACGGGCCGGATGTTCCGGAACCCGGCGGCACACTTCCGCAATTTTTCTGAGTTCAACTTTACGCTGGGGATCGTCACAGGTTTCGGCCTGTTCCAGTGCTAAATCGGCGTGACGGTTCGCCAGGGCGATAATCCCGTCACAAGCGATGATTTCTGATTGATAAAAGAATCTTTTTTCCAGATTGCCCGGTACCGCATCATCCAGTTTGGACAACGCTTCTTCTGCTTCCGCTTTTAACCCGCCGATTCCTTTTTGTAAAATCATCGGCCAGGATACTGTCGTTTCACCGTATCCACGGACCGCTTTCCGGTCGATATAAATCATGCCATTATCCCTCATGGCTTCCATATCGGCCGGGGCCAATTTGCGCCAGCGGTCCAGAACACATTTATCTTTCCAGTAATCGGAAACTTCTTCCTTAAAAACTTTTTTTCCTTCTTCACTCAGATAGAAAGGATCAAATTTTCGGGTGCTGATGGTATCCAGCTCCGCGTCGATAATAGAACAGGAACTGTCCGGGCAAAGCACACCAGCCCGGGGTTTAAATCCCACACCCCCAACCAAAAGTTCATGATCCTGGATGAAGATGTTTTTCTTTGTGCATTGACGATAGTAACCGGTCGCCTTTTGAATACACCAGGGATCCCCTTCGGTTGCTTTAAATCCTTCCGTTAAGTATTTTGCATTATAGACGTCCATATCCACACGGGTACTTAAATACTGCTGTCTTAACGCTTCAATTCTTTCCATGTATTTTTTAGCCATCTTAGTCACTCCTCCTTGATTGTTCTCAATTATTACCTGACCCTCATTCTTATCCCTATTTCTGATACTCTATTAATAACGCATCATCCGTGCCAAAATATATATATTTAAACCTCAATAAAAAATTTTAATCTTTGCCAAAGCGCTCAAACCATGATGTCATCCCGTTTTCAACTTTATATTTCTTAAACTTTATTGTCATCCGATTGCAGCCTCTGTTTTATTCTTTAAAACAGCTGCAATTTAAACGCAAACAATTTTTGCTCATTTATGCGCATTTTCTTTGCACCCGTGCAAATTTATGGGCATCCCTTCTCTTCTTCACAAAAAAAATCCTTCCATCAAAATGATGGAAGGATCCTTATTTTTAATCGGGCTGTCAGCCTGAAATCAGGATGCGCATTTTTGGGCAGCTGATGCTTTGCGGTATTCTTTGGGGGTCATCCCGGTGATGTTTCGAAAGGCCCGGGTAAAGGTGGAATTGCTGCTGTACCCCACCATAACGGCCACATTGGTCACGCTAAAATCGGTATCCCTCAGCAATTCCTTGGCATTTTCCACCCGGGTTCTCCTCAGATAAATCCCTGGTGAAACCCCGGTTTGCTGCTTAAACCAATCATTATAATAAGTGACATTATACCGTTCGATTTCTGCGAGTTCGTTAACCGTGATAGGCAGGTCATAATGTTCACAAATATATTGAATGGATGGCGGATCCTGATTTTCCATCAGCTTGCTGTATAAAAAGTTGTAGAGGAAACGAATGGATTTGCTGTCCGGATTTTGTTTGCGTTCAACCCGGATCAGCTCTACCAGCTGAAGAATCTGCCCCCGCATGGACACAATAATCGGACTCGCCAACAGCACCTTGTCTTTGTCATCTGGTGGATCGACAAAATTCAGGGCCAGCATTTTTCCGTAGAAATCACATTCATGGCTCATCCCCTCGGGAATCAGGCACAATTCCTGGGGTGTGATGTCGTAATTCACATTGTCAATGGTAATCCGCATGGTCTGCTGCAGCGGAACGAGAATCTGAATATAATCATGGGAATGCTCTCCCCGGCATTCATGAAACATCTGAATTTTAATCGCCTGATTCATCTTTAATTCCTCCCTTTTATTCTTCTATCTGGATACCCTTTTTATATAACGTGGCTGACATAGCGTTCTAAAATTTTTCTGGAGGCCGCCATGTGTTCTTCTGTCGGCGGCATCAATCCGTCAAAAGCGTAGGGGCGTCCCAGCTTGCGGTAGGTATCACTGCCCAGCCGGTGATACGGCAGCAATTGAAGATATTCCATTCGTTTCAGTCCGGCACAAAATTTTCCTATTTTACACAGTTCCATTTCCGAATCGTTGACTCCCGGGATGAGCGGCACCCGGATGATCAAACGAAATTTTTCTTTGCTTTGATTCGTCTTTACCATATTGTTCAAAATCCGGCCATTTTCCACACCACAATATTTCTGATGTAAATCGGGGGACATCAATTTTAAATCGACATAAGCCGTCATAATATAAGGGAGTAAGCTGTCGACAATCTTTTCCTCTGCAAAGAAAGACGTTTCGACTGCGGTATTAATGCCTTCCGTACAGGCTTCTTTTAAAAGTGTCCGGGAAAAGACAGGCTGAGCCAGCACTTCCCCTCCGGATAAGGTCATTCCCCCACCGGAGTGAAAATAAAAAGCAGCATCTTTTCTGACCACCTTCATGACTTCTTCCACTGTCATTTTCTGCCCGTAAATAATATCCCCCGCCTGTTCGATTCCAAACTTCTGACTCTCCGGCGTTGAACACCACTGACAGTTTAATGGACATCCTTTGAGAAATACTACCGTCCGAAAACCATCGCCGTCATGAATAGAACTTCTTTCAATGCGAAGAACCATTCCTTCTTTGTCTTTTCCTTCATAATCCCGATTGATCATATCCAACGCGCTCCTCACTCTTAACGACTTACTGTTATAAAAAAGCATAAAATATGCCAATTGGTTGTTTTATTTTCCATTTCAACCGTCTTTTGGCTTCATCTCCCTTGTTCCCGTCTTTTAAAAAAATCATGACCTTCTGACAAAATGGAAATGATATCATTCAAATCTCTTCTTTGCGCAAATTTATTTTGCGGTTTCACTTCAAAACTGCAAAATAAATTTGCGGTTTGCGAATATACAAAAGAGCCATCTTTCCGTCTATAAAAACAAACGGAAAGCAATGGCTCTTCTTTTGAGGGATGAAGGGAATTGTTAAAGCATGTTATCTTAAATGATTTTTATTTTGCTGTGTAGACTCCTTCACGGATATAATTCTGTAATTGATCATTGTTCATGTGACCAATATCCAAATAATCCAGAGTAAATTTGCTGGTTCCGATCAAATCGCGTTTGATCATAATGTTTGCCAGGTATACCATGGAGTCAACCGTTGGTGTCGCTACGCCGTATTTTTGTCCCAATTGTTGGATCAGGTAGCAGCCAACCGGAACATCTTCAGTAATATAACGGTTTTCCAAATCGAAAGGACCGTCGCCATAGAAGTTTTCATATTTTTCTTCAAAAGGCACTGCGAAATCTGGCCCCATGTATTCTTTCCCATACATTGTTGTCCGTGAGAAGAAATCTTCGTAGTTTACGGTGCACACTTCGACATCCATGGCTTTTGCCAGTTCTTTTTCTTCTTCCCAGAACACAGCCTGAACTTCTGCAATGGCCGGGCAAAGTGCAAAACCGTACAGGGAATAATTTTTCTTGTCCTGACCCAAAACGGTGTCAAAGTTCTGCATGACTGCAGCACCCAAAATGGTTCCAGGAACGTGGATAACAGGGTTAACATTGGACAGGTTGATGTCAAGAACCGTGTTCCCTGTTACAAAACCGTCACCGGTGCGAATCGCATCCAGCGCTGGAATGTAGTTTGCAGATTCAATAAAAGCTTCTGAATCTTTGTGCGGTAAAGCTGCCCCACGAATGGTTGTGATTCTGTCTTCAACCTTGCATTCGTTGGTTGTAACGCCGCCGCGCTGAACAATCCGAACACCGTAAGGTGCGGTGTACCATGCACCGACAATAACTTTTTTGGTGCAGTTCATTTCACGCATGATTTTTCTGCATTCGAACGTTCCGCAATTATCAGGCAGGATATGAATAACCTGGCCATCTTCCAGCAGTGGTACCAGTTCACGGAAAATGGATTCGTGAGCAATGGCGACTGTTGCAACAATGATAATCCCGGCGCCTTTAACGGCTTCTGCCATATTGGTCGTTGCCATATCGACATAACCGGTTCCGCGTCTTTCAAAACCGTAATAACTGAACTGATTCCCTGTCAGTTTGATTCCGGTTCTTTCCATATTGTTAAAATTCTTTTTGAACGCTTCCTGTTCCCAAATCCGTACCTTTGAACCTGCCAAGGCACAATCACCGGCCATTGTTTTCCCAACACCGCCGCAGCCAAGAATTGCAATTGGCTTGTCCTTCAAATAACTCATATCCATTGTGTTACTTCCTCCTTAGTTTTTTACACCGGCAGCTGTCATACCAGCATCAAGTAAATATTCATGGTCCAAAGTCAGTGACTTAAAACCAATGACTTGAGTTCATTATAGGAGCATGTTCTGGATTTGTAAAGTAAAAAATTCAAAAAAAGTAAATTATCCAAATAAATAAACCGTGAATCAGAATTACTTTGCTGATCCACGGTTTTAAGCCATTTCGTGTCAATTATTATTTAAGTTTTCAGTTGTTTTCATCATTCCCGATGCTGTTATTTTAACCGCATCTTCGATCATATCCGCCAGGCTGTTGCTCTGGTCGTCAAGGCACCACATGACCTCGACGCCAATGAGTGTCGAGAGCAGCATGTTCACGTATTTTTTTGTGGAGACGTCCGCAGCCAACGCTCCCTGTTCTTTTCCTTTGGTCACAATGCGGCGCATACACTGGAGCAGCATCCGGTCTTCACTGTAGAAATTATAATCGGGAAAGGAAAAATAATTGGACACCATTGCTTTAATGATCCCCTTCCCCCGTTTTTCATATTCCTGGTAGGACATTTTGACAAAGTGAATCACCATATCAGGAAAAGTTTCGTCCTCTACTTTGGCAAATGCCTTTTCGTACACTTCGTCCGACTGTTTAAAAGTATAAAAAACCAACGCTTCCTTTGATTCAAAATAAGTGTAGAAACTTCCCTTGGCCACGTTGGCATCGGATGTAATGTCTTCGATGCTGACATTGTTATACCCTTTTTGATTGATAATTTTCACAGCTGAACTGTATATTTTGTTTTTGGTTTCCCTCGCCTGGAGCTGACGCTTTGTCAATTTCTGCGGTTTCTTTTCCTCCGGCGATCCGGTTCTTTTCGTCACTTTATTCACTGTTTTCTCTCTTTACTGTCATCCGCTTTTACTTAATCGTTAGTCGTCAACGGATTCAACAAAAGGTCGCTCTGTTCCTCCGAATCCTGATCCGGCTGATAGCCATAACACTTCATCACATACGGGTCGATGTGATAAAAGTCTTTTAGATGGTCACAAATAATCTGAACGATTTTTTGCTGATCGCCACTGCGGAGGGCCTGGATCATCGGCTGGTGGTGATGAATTTGAATCAAGCTGTTTTGGATATCCGTATACTTTGAAATCTGAATCAGATGGATCTGCTGATACAACGCATACTGTTGCCGGTACAAAAGTGAATTGCCCGCTATTCTGGCGATTTCCAAATGGAAATCATTATCCGCTTTGATCCGCAGATACACATCCCCTTTTTCCGCAGCTTGTTCCCCGGTCTGGGCTAATGTGTACAAATTATTAAAATCCGCCACACTGCCATAATAGGCGGCCAATCGGGCCGAAAGCATATCCTGGGATAACCTGATCGTTCCGATTTCACACACTTCCTCATCAGAAAACTGGCTGACGCTCGCTCCCCGGTTAACCCCCATTTTCACCAGGCCTTCGGCCGCCAGTTGATGCAGCGCATCGTGAACCGGCGTTCTGCTGATTGACAGCTGACTTGAGATTTGAGGCTCGGAGATTTTTTCCCCGGGCAGCAGCGTCATATGAAAAATCATTTCCTTTATTTCTTGATAAGCTCTTGATCTTTGTGAACTCACAATTATTTCTCCCTCTTTCTTCCATTCTGTTTAAATCGGATGCCCTTCCTTACTTCATTCGAAAAGCCTGTTGCTTTAGTGGGTAGTATACACCACCTTTTTTTTCTTATCAATTGCTTTTAAATCATTTTGCCAAAAATCAGAACATTTTGCAATAAATCGGGACATCTTTCGATTCATCCATTCTTTATTGACTTTTCAATTTTATCAGAGTATATTGAATTTAATCAAGGGTTATGCATACATTTTTTAAAAATTGTATGCTATGTTGATGGCCCCTGTTGAAGTCAATAAATTAAATGGTATTCAAAATTATGGAGTTACAGGAGGAAATTTGAAGTGTCCAAGAAAATAGCTTTAATGGATGGCAATCAGGCAGCGGCGTATGTCTCTTATGCTTTCACAGAGGTTGCCGGGATTTACCCGATCACACCTTCTTCGCCGATGGCAGAATTTGTAGACGAATGGGCTGCCAACGGAAAGAAAAATCTTTTCGGCCAACCCGTGCGGGTTGTGGAAATGCAGTCCGAAGCCGGGGCATCCGGTACCGTTCACGGTTCTTTGCAAAGTGGTGCGTTAACCACAACCTATACCGCATCCCAGGGATTGTTGTTAATGATCCCCAATATGTATAAGATTGCCGGTGAAATGCTCCCAGGGGTTTTCCACGTTTCTGCCCGGACCTTATCCGCTCATGCCCTTTCGATCTTTGGTGACCATTCGGATGTCATGGGCGTTCGAAGCACCGGGTTCGGAATGATCGCTTCTTCCTCTCCCCAGGAAGTGATGGATCTTGGCGCTGTTTCTCATCTTGCTGCCATTCACTGCAGAATGCCGGTTCTCCATTTCTTTGACGGGTTTAGAACCTCTCATGAAATTCAGAAAATTGATGCGCTGGATTACGAAGATCTCCGTCCGCTGGTGGATATGGATGCCTTAAAGGCTTTCCGGAAAAATTCACTTAACCCGGAACATCCAGCAACAAGAGGAACCACCGTGAATCCGGATATCTTCTTTCAATGCCGGGAAGCTTTGAACACCCGCTTTTCAGAACTTCCGGAAGCCATCGAAAAATACATGCAGGAAATCAACAAGCTCACCGGCCGGGATTATCACCTGTACAATTACTACGGCGCTCCCGATGCCGAACGCATCATCGTCATTATGGGTTCCGGCGCGGAAACCGTCAAGGAAACCATCGATTATTTGATGGCCCAGGGCGAAAAGATCGGGATGGTCAATGTGCATTTGTACCGCCCGTTTGCCGCTGACGCTTTCTTAAACACCATCCC
>JAQWCN010000158.1 GCA_028705955.1 Eubacteriaceae bacterium | reverse complement strand
CAGTTTTTGTATTTGGTGGCAACGCGCTTCCTGGTTTATCTGCGTCATATCAACCGGATGAGTAACCGGGTGGAAAAAGAATTGCACCGGTCGATGAAGAACAAAGAATTGATCCAACTTTTGGATTTGGAAAAATCTTTGGTCTTTTTTTCGACATCCCTTAAAGCCAATCAGCTGGTGCTGGAAAAACTTCAGCGGGGCCGGGTTATCGAAATTTTTGAAGATGACCGTGATCTACTGGAAGATGTTCTAATCGAAGTGGAACAAGCTATCGAAATGAGCAATATTTACAGTAATATTTTGAGTGGAACCATGGATGCTTTTGCTTCTTTGATTTCCAACAATTTAAATATTGTCATGAAGATTTTAACAGCCATTACAATTTTAATGGCGATTCCGACCATGGTGTCGAGTTTTTACGGAATGAATGTTGCCAATTTACCTGTGGCGAGTTTCACCCCGGTAATGGGCATTATCGCTGTGTTAACGGGAATCGTGGCCATCGTTTTGTACAAATTTAATATGTTCAGCTAGTTTTTATTGTTAATGCCTTGACAAACTGTGAAGAGAGCGATAAAATATAATCAATCAAATAAAGAAAGTCTGTTTCAGGGCGAGGCGAAACTCCTCACTGGTAGTGATGCGTACAAACGATAAGTCTACGAACCGCGTAAGCGGCTGATTTGGTTCGAAACCAAAACCAACGGTATAGTCCGGATGAAAGAAATAGCGTTATTAAGCACGCAAAAGGTCCCTGGATTTTCAGGGACCTTTTTAAGTGCAAAAGCAGTCACCTTGACAGACATCCAAGGAGGATTCAAAATGACACAAAAAAGAAAAACACGTTTTCTGGTACAGATCGCTGTATTGGCTGCAATGTCTGTATTGCTGGTCTATTTTATTCATTTCCCCATTTTCCCGGCGGCGCCATTTTTGGAATATGATCCGGCAGATATCCCCATTTTTATCGGAACATTTTTATTTGGACCTTTGGGGGGATTGATTATTACGGCGGTTGCCTGTATCCTTCAGGGATTAACGGTGAGTTCATCCAGCGGGATCATCGGTATCATGATGCACTTCTTTGCAACGGGAAGCTTCGTGGTTGTGGCCGGACTTATCTATGGCAGAATGCATACCCGTAAGGGAGCGGTTATCGCTTTGGTTTGTGGCGTTTTAACAATGACAGTCGTCATGGTTTTGTGGAATGTTATCATGACGCCGATTTTTATGGGAACGCCAAGAGAAGCCGTGATGGCAATGATTATCCCGGTTATCATTCCGTTTAATCTTATTAAAGGGTCTGTGAATGGATTGGTCACATTTGTTGTTTATAAATCGGTATCCCGTGCATTTGGAGATAATGGATTTAAAAAGAGACCGGCGAAGGTGGAAGCTTAGGCCGCAATGGATTTGCAATAAAAAAAGGGATCTGAACGGCTTGACAGCCCGGGTCCCTTTTGTTATTATAGTAAAGCACGTTACATACAGATGCTTTGTTCGTCTGAGTGACGTTGCATTTTTTTTTCAAATTCAATTGAAAAATTTTATGCGGATGTGGCGGAACTGGCATAAGCAGGGAGTCCAAATCTGTGATTTGGTTCTCATCGCTTAGTTGGATCCCCTTTCGGGGAATGCGGGTTATTGCTGTGGAACAATTGAAAAATTTTATGCGGATGTGGCGGAACTGGCAGACGCGCTAGACTTAGGATCTAGTGTCTTTTGATGTGGGGGTTCGAATCCCTTCATCCGCACCAATCAAAAATAACGGTCTTGGAATGCAATGGTTTTTGCATCTCAAGGCCGCTTTTTTATAGGGTAGAGGCGATTTTATAAGCGATAATCAATCCAATGGATAACATCACTCATGACTTCGTCCTGTATATATTCGTTAAAGACTTCATGACAGGCGCCACCGTAAATTTTAATTTGACGGTCGGTGGAAGGAATTTGGGCAAAGAAATCCCGGGAATCCTGGGGATTGACAAGGGCATCCCGTTCGCCGTGAATCAAAAGGACCGGGTAGTTGAACGTCGGGTTTTCGGTTAGCCACTGGATTCCAGCGGCGATTTGCTGAGCGAGACCTGCCGTAAAGAATTTTCCATTAAGGGGATCAGCGACATAGGCACTGACGACATCGGGATTGCTGCAAACTCCGTCTCCCAATTCGTTGGGAATTTGCGTTTCCGGCGGAATTTCCGGCCCGACCTGACTGAGCATTTGGTTATTATCCCGGGTCAATCCACCGGAAATAACAATACCATCAACTTTATCCGGATATTTTGTTCCAAAAGCTGCCACGGCAAAGCCCCCCATGCTGTGGCCAATCACGTAGATCTTGTGATTTGGATTTTCAGATTTCGCAAAATCAACAATGGCGTTACAATCGTCTATGATTTCATCTTTTGTACTGTAAAAATAGCGTTCACCGCCTGATTTTCCATGTCCCCGCTGGTCAAAACGGTAGACTTTATAACGGTGATCTGTGAGCTTTTTAACCAGTCTTTCGTATCGTCCCTGATGTTCACACAGACCATGAACGATGACAATCACTGCTTTGACATCAGATGGGGTATCAATCGTTGTATTGAGTTCCACACCATCAAACGATTTAACATTAAGATTTTTTTGCATAACAACCTCCCTGTAAACATTTATATTTATTATACACCATCTTCAAAGCGGGGGACATAAACAATTCTTCAGGGATGTACAATTGCTTTTCCTGAGGATGAATTTGTGTTAAACTATGATAATAAAGACGAAATGACAGATTCGAAATTTTTAATAGAGAAGGTTTAGGAAAGGAGCAGTCAAATGAAAAAAGATTGCTGCGAAAGATGCGGAAAGGAATTGGGATACTTTTCCAGGGGTTACAGCTTAAACCAACCCCGTTTGAAACTTCAATACGATTGCTTGTGCAGCGGATGCAACCGGGTGTTGAAGCAGGCAGTGGATCAAATTGAGAGAATGTTCAGCCATATGATAACGCGCCTGAAGGAAGATTATCATGTGACCAATATGGGAATGGTCGACATCGATACGCTTATCTATTTGGCTGTTGAAGCCATTGTGAGCATTGAACCGCACTACTATGATGAAAAACATTGCTTGAATCAGACCATTATCAACAGGACTGAACGGTCTGCGGATAAAATGCGGGATATGGCTAAAATTGTGTACCGGTTGATTGATTATGGCTTTGCCAGCAACCTTCAGAATGCAGAACTCGGAAACTTTTCAAGTTATTTTAGCCAGAGTACTTTATTTATCGAACAAATTCATGCCAATTGCAGCATCAAAGTTCCCCGGACCTGGGTTAATCTATTTGTATCGGCCAAGGGAATGATTCTGGAACAAGTTGAGACCAGTCAGATTGTTCCGGTCGATTTTCCTTCCGATAAAGAAGTTCGTTATGCTATTCGTCATGAGGAAAAGATGCAGGAAATACGTCTGACCAATGTGACTTATGAAAAAAATGGCGGGGAAAATGTCTGCTTGATGAGTGAAGAAAAACAGATCCGGGCCATTCGATATGCCATTGATCAGTTCAATGAATTATTAAAAGACCGGAAGGAACAGAAGCGGCGGGAAACCCTCAATATTATTGCCAAAAAACTGCGGACGGATTTGACCAGGGTTAAACCGGATGATCCGGTCTCAAGCCTTCATGTCGACTGTATTTTGTTGTGTCTGGTTAAAAACCTCAAAAGCGATCCGGAAATACCGGATTTGGATTTGTACAATCCCTACGGATTGGCGGTTGATCTGCTGGTCCGGGATTACCTTGGCAATTTTTTGATGTTGGGGATCCGGACCCGGGAAGATATGATTGATTATATCCGCAGCAATTGTTTATTTGTCGAAGGATTTAATATTAAATACGAAGATACTCAGGACGAACCGGGGTGGGGGTTCTTTACGACCCGGGGCTATATTCTCTGTTTTAAAGACAGCAAGCGATTGATGTTTATTTACGAGGATATTTATCCCAATGACAATTATTATCCTTGCAATGATT
>JAQWCN010000157.1 GCA_028705955.1 Eubacteriaceae bacterium | reverse complement strand
AGCGCCTCACATTTTTTAAGCACACCGCTGGTTGGCAGAACCCGAAGGTACAACCGTTTTTTATCCAGTACACTGTAGTGTTCCAGCTCCCGGCTCCCGGTGGTTGTGAGAATATTTCCCGGGTGATTTTTTAAATACTGCACCGCGGCGTCATAATCCGGGAACCCCAGCACCTCTCCGGTCTGATGCGCCGCAGCCATTCCCGGACGCTCCAGACGGATATAACGAATCCCCGCCGCTTTGCTGGCGGCCATGGCATTTTCCGATGCGGTTTTGGCGTAGGGGTGGGTGGCGTCTACACAAAGGGTGATGGCCTTTTGTTTCATAAAAGCCGTCAGCGCGGGCAGATCCATGGCTCCGGTATGCAGCGTCAGCGGACCGGCAGACCGGGGCTGATAATACCCGCTCACCGAAGAATACAGGGTGTCCTGTTTCTTGTCCGCCAATTGTTCTGCAGCGATCCGGCCGTCTGCCGTCCCGCCCAGAACCAGAATCAAAGCTGATACCCCCGGGGGGTAATCATCCGCTTGCCGTCCGCCGTTACCGTCGTTTTGGAATTGCCAATGATGACCATGGAAAACATATCGATATCCGCGTCACCCATTTTTTCCAGCGTGGTGATCACGGCTAATTCATCGGTCCGTTTGGCATTTCTCACAATCCCCACCGGTGTTTGGGGATTCTTGTATTTTAAAAGGATCTGCTGACAGGTGATAATATTATCCGGACGGCCTTTGCTTTTGGGATTGTATAAAGCGATGATAAAATCCCCTTCCCCGGCACAGCGAATCCGTTTTTTAATCATTTCCCAGTCGGTCATCAAATCGCTGAGACTGATCACGCAGTAATCATGCATCAGCGGTGCCCCCAGAGTGGAGGCCGCCGCGTTGGCCGCGGAGATTCCCGGCACCACTTCCACCTCTACCGGAGCCTGCTGTTTTTCCACCAGCTCCAGCATGATCCCGGCCATTCCGTAAACCCCGGCATCCCCGGAGCTCACCAGGGTTACATTTTTCCCCGACAGTGCCAAATCCAGACATTCCTGACACCGGTCAATCTCTTTGCGCATACCGGATGACCGGACTTCTTTATCCTGAACCAGATCCGCAATGAGCTGAATATAGGTTTTATAACCGACAATCACGTCTGCTGAATCCAGAGAGGCCCTGGCCGCTCCGGTCATATGCTCATACAATCCCGGCCCCAGGCCTGTTACCATTATTTTTCCACTCATGTTATTCCCTTTCTTTTTTCCACAGTGACAGCGTGATGCCCCCACCTTTGACCACCGGCGCCACACAGACTCCAAAGGCTGAAGCCACGTAGCCGCAGGGCTCACTGACCGCCCGGAGTCCCGTTGTCTTTTCCACAAAATCTGAACCTTCAAAATGGCTCTGCACCATCTTCACAAAATCATCGGGAACCACCTGACAATCCGCGTGGAGTTTTCCGCACACCTCCCGGATGCCCGGTTCCTCTGCCTTAAGGCCAATCGTTGCCAGTGTTCCCACACTTTGCAGGTGCAGGTTGTTCTTTTTAAGCAATGCGGCCAGCCGCTTCATTATTTCTTCCGCCGCCGTGTTTTTTTTACAGCCAATCCCCACGATAACCGTTTTGGGAATCAGCTGGACCTGGGGTTTATCCGCCGGTTTTAAACCAGCCCGGTCCGTGATCACAACGGTTGCCGCTGCCCCGGAATCTTTGTCGTCCAGAGAAAGATTGGCCGGAAGCACAATGCCGTCAAAACAGAGGCCGGCTTCATTGATCACCGTCACCGGTTCGTGATCCAGAATCGCCGCCGTCACCGCTTTGGCCTGATTAAAATCCACCAGGGCACAGCCCAGTTTTTGGGCCAGCACATCCACAGCCATGCTCCCGGCCACATCGGTTCCTGTGGTGATCACCGGCTTGGCCCCCAGCCGTTTGGCCAGCATGACCGCCGCCGCGTTCGCGCCGCCCAAATGGCCGGAAAGTAAACTGATCACATAATTTCCCCGGCTGTCCATCACCAGCACCGCCGGATCGGTTGATTTGTGCCCCAGATACGGCGCAATTCCCCGGACGACAATGCCGCTGGCCATGATGCACAAAAGCACATCATACCGGTCCATGGCCGTTTTCCAGAAATCAGAAAGTTTACCGGGAATGATCCGGGTCTTCCCGGATACTGCATATTTTTCCAGGGTAAAGATCTCCGGTTTGACATCCTCCAGCATCTCCTTAACCGTGAGGGCCAGCATCACGCCGTCCCGGCTGACCGTAAGAATCGCCCAGGACCGGACTTTATTTTGTGGCTTTACGGTATTCATGGGAGAACCCGGGATCGTACAACTTGGACAAACTGTACTGATCCCCAAGAAAATCGCCAACGAGAATCTGAGCCGTTTTCGTAATGCCGGCCGCCTTGACTTTCTCTGCGATGTCCGCCAGCGTTCCCGTCACCACTTTCTGATCCGGCCAGGTTGCCCGCTGAATCACCGCAATGGGTGTTTCAGGCTGGTAAGCCGTCATCAGACGCTTGGCCACCTCGTCAATCATCTGGACCGACAAGAAAATCGCCATCGAGGCCCGGTGAGCCGCCAAGCTTTCCAATTGTTCCCGTTCCGGCACCGGTGTCCGGCCTTCCAGCCGGGTGCAAATCACCGTCTGGGAAACATCCGGCAGTGTAAATTCTTTTTTGAGGACCGAGGCCGACGCGGTAAATGAGCTGACCCCGGGGACAACTTCAAAGGGGATGTCCAGGGCATCCAGCCGGTCCATCTGTTCCCGGATCGCTCCGTAAATCGAGGGATCCCCGGTATGGACCCGGACCACCTGTTTCCCCGCGCTGACAGCTTCTGTCATCACCGCGATCACTTCATCCAGGGTCATGGACGCCGAATTATAAACTTTTGCGTCCGGTTTCCGGTCCGCCAGGACCTGGGCATTGACCAGCGACCCCGCGTAAATAATCACGTCCGCCGCATCAATCAACCTTTTCCCCTTAAGTGTCATCAGTTCCGGATCCCCAGGACCCGCCCCAATCAAATAAATCGTATTCTTCATATGACCTCCCTGCCATCACGGCTGACGATGAACGAGCCGCAGGCGAATTTCATCGGCACAGGAGGCTTGCTTGTGAGCGTTAGCGAACAGTCTCCGCGCCTGATGGTACGCAATATCCAACTTTTTCTTCCTTTTCTTTTTCAATGGAAAAAATTTGAGATTGTGATCCTTATCTTCACGGCTGACGATGAACGAGCCGCAGGCGAATTTCATCGGCACAGGAGGCTTGTCTGTGAGCGTTAGCGAACAGCCTCCGCGCCTGATGGTACGCACTATCCAACTTTTTCTTCCTTTTCTTTTTCAATGGAAAAAGTTTGAGATTGTGATCACTGGATCACTTCACCCTCCCGGGCGTGTTCCACAAACATCCGGCGAATGGCTTTGTTCTCTCCCAGCCCGCTCATCCGGCAGCGCACGTGAAAGCCCGCCCGGGTCAGCTGGTTTTTCCAGGAATCCGGACGGTCCCCGGCCATATCATTTTGGGCGTGATCCCCGGCCACCACCATAAACGGACTGAGCCCCACCCGGGTATACCCGCCGGCTTTCAATTCCGCAATCACATCCGTCAGCTCCGGGAAACCTTCCACCGTCGCCATAAAACATCCGGGATGCCCAAAGCGTTCCAAATAATAATTCATCGCCGGATAAGCGCTGTTGGCGTGGTGCACCGACCCGTGCCCCATAAAGACCCAGGCTTCCTGTTCTGCCAGGGGCAAAATATCTTCCATCAGAATCCGGGTGACCTGTTTAAAATCCTCATGGGTGGTCAAGAGGGGGCGTCCAACGGTCATGCGCCGAAATTGAGATGCCCATTGCCTCAATTCAAAAATCATCTGGTCATACTCGGTTCCGTTAATGATATGCGTGGTCTGGCAAATCACCTGGTCATACCCCGCCGCCACAATTTTTTTCATGGCGCTTCCCGGGGAATCCACAGTCACCCCATCTCTCTTTTGGAGCTTTGCGGTGATTTTTTTCGACGTAAAGGCGCGAAACAGATCAGCCTCCGGAA
>JAQWCN010000156.1 GCA_028705955.1 Eubacteriaceae bacterium | reverse complement strand
CGGAAGGTTGCAAAAGCCTCGACCATAATCTTCTGCATCACACCGTTGGGTGCGCTCTTGCGCCTTCTGGTCACGTCGGCCATATAGCCGTTCATGCAGGCGTAGGGAATATAGACGATAAAGGCTTCCATCCGGCCTTCTTCGCTGCGGGCGTAAAAGTACCGGCGGTCCAGGGGTTCGTCCAGGGCGAGGGTCCCCAGGGTAAAAGTCAATTCGGTGCTGTTTTTATCGTCCAGCCATTCGCCGGAGACTTCTTTAAGTTCCGCTTCGATTCCAAAATCCCGGTTTTCCAGGGGCTTGTATTCGTCCACCACGATTCCGGCCTTGGTGGCATGATTAAAAGCCGCCCGGACTTTCGCCGCTTTGCCCCCCTTCAGGTTGTATTCCTGAAGATTGAACCGGGCTTCCTCCCCGCATTTGACCACATGGTACCCATGTTTCTGATACACATCAATATAATCGTCGGTCGTCCCCAAAAAGATGGCATTGTAATGACTGTTGATGCAAAAAACCTTAAATTCCTGAAGCAAATCGGAGATATCCCCCGGCGCCGCGATGGGATCCCCCAGCACAATCACATTATCCCCCCGGATGCCGTAGGCCAGAACCCCTTCGACACCGGTCCCGAAAAAGTATAATTTGTCATCTTCGATGGCCAGATAAGATTCCGGGTTCTGCCCAAATTGCCGCACCAGGGCCAGGGCGTGTTCCTGATCTGCTTTGTTGATGGAGGGATTGACCACCAGCGGCTTGACCATCAGCAGGACGCAGCCCACAATGGAAATCCAGCAGAACCAGAAAGAAAAATCGCCGAAAAACCGAACCATGCCGTGATGCCCGGATGTCATGGGCATGACGCCGAACAAGACCATAAACTGATTTTTCATCGCTTCCCAGAAGCTCACATCCAGATGGAGATAATTGTGGACTTCGTAATAGCCGGCCGCCGTCGTCAAAAACAAACAAAAGACCACCACCGCAAAAAGCCACAGCGCTGTCTTGCGCTTGATCTTGACCGACGGTCTCGAAAAGTCCCGCCAGGTGATCATGAGAACGACCCAGGCCAAACCTTCCAAAATTAAAATGGCGTCGAGTTCGAGATACCGGTTGATAAAAAAGTGGATCAGAAACTCTGAGGGAATCAGAATAGCGGTGACGATCCACGCCCCCCGGCGGCGCTTGAACAGGTTGACGGCACAAATGATAATGATAAGGGATATCATGCGTTCCACCATCAGATTGGCGGCAACCACCCCAAAGATTCTCCGGTCGATTCCGGCGTTGTTTAAAAACGCGACAAAGAAGGTAACCACTTCGAGAACCAGAATGGTTACAATCGCCGTGTTTTCTACTCTATTTTTCCATTGTTGTTGCTTATTTTCCATTGATGCCTTTCCTTTCGTTTATCCTCTCAATTCTTGTTTAAAATTATACAAAATGAACCTTAACTTAGGTTAAAAGCCCTTCAAAAGCCCAGACCTTTGTTAAAAGAATCCGGACGGCGCCCGGACTCTTTCTTAACCCCGGCGTCTTGACATTCTACCGGCTTCTGACATAAGATAAGAGATATTTTTGAACAGGAGCGAAAAGCATGTCCACATTTTTAACCATGAATCAGGAAGAATGCCTGATGCGTTACCGGGAATCCCAGCGTTCTACCCGTCAGCCGGTAGCGGATCCCATCATCGCCTATGCCGGAACCACCGGTTCTTACGCCGAAGAAGCCGCCATTTCTTTTTTTGGGGAAGCTTCCCACCGGCTGGCCCACGGCAGTTTTTCCGACGTGTTTAAAAGTTTGACCGGCGGCGGGGCCGATTACGGTGTTCTTCCCATTGAGAACAGCTCCACGGGCTCCATCGCCGCAGTTTACGATCTTTTGTCCCGCTTTACCTGTTCAATCACCGGGGAGGTTGAACTGGCCATTCACCATTGCCTGATGGCCCTTCCCGGGACCCGTCTCTCCGATATCCGGGAGGTGTATTCTCATGAACAGGGCTTTTCCCAGTCTGCGGATTTTCTTTCAGCCCATCCGGACTGGAAGTGCATTCCCTGGCACAACACCGCCATCGCAGCCGAAATGGTGGCGGCGAGTGGCAATCCCCATTTTGCCGCGATTGCCAGCGAACGCGCCGCCAGGCTTCACGGTTTAACCCTTTTGGCCCAATCGATTAATGCCCAAAGCACCAACACGACGCGGTTTGTCGTGGTCTCCCCGGTCCCCGAGGACCGTCCCCGGCACAATAAGATTTCCCTTGTTTTTAACCTGCCCCACCAGGTTGGCGCACTGTACCATCTGCTGGGTATTTTTGAGCGCAATCACCTGAATCTGTGTAAGATTGAATCCCGGCCGGTTCCCGGTGTCCCCTGGGAATATTTGTTCTTCCTTGATTTTTTGGGAGAGGTTCCAGCCGGGCCGCTGGATCAGATTCTCCGGGAGGTTTTTGCATCCACCCGTCAATTTTATTTCCTGGGAAATTATGAAGCGGCGCATGTATAAAAAAAACCCGGTCACGCGACCGGTTTTTGCATTTATTCTTCTCTTTCATTAAGAAAGGCTTCCGCCAATCAGTGTCCCTGCCAGGACGACAAACAGAACCAGTGTAACCACTTCAACAATGATAATGACCAAACCGATGGTTTTGCCAGTTTTCGCTTTTTTATTCTGCGGATCTGCCGCAAATTCTTTCTTTCCGATGACAAAAGCCATGATGCCGAAAACCAGGACCGCGAATCCTGCCACGCTGCCGACAGCGGAAACCCCTATTAAATTAAAAATAATACTGACAACCCAACAAATGAGAGCAATGATTCCAAAGGTGTACCCTTTTTGTCCATCTTGAAAACCCATAATCGTTCTCCTTTCAGTTTGATGGGGTTATTATATCATATTTTGGGGATTAATGAAAGCGGTGAGGGGGGCTCCATTCGCTTTGCTCTGCGGCTCGCGCGATATTGCCTAACCCCATTCGCTCCTCTCGCTTTGCTCCTTTCGCTCATGTGGGGTATAAAGCCTAACCCCATTCGCTCCCCTCGCTTTGCTCCTTTCGCTCATGTGGGGCTGCGCCCCACACTTAAAAAAAGAAGAGATCCCGAAATTTTTGAAGCGAGCTTCAAAATCCCGGGATCTCTTCTTTTTTTAAGTTCGCGGTTTGGCTTTAGCCAAAGTACTGATTATACTCACTCTTATCCGAGGCCCATTCGTAGCCGGTATCGAAGCTGATGAGGCCGTCCCGGGCGAGTTTGGCGAGGTTGCTGTTGAGGGTGTGCATGCCTTCCTGGGCGCCGGTTTGCATGACGGAGGCGAGTTGGTGGGTTTTGTTTTCCCGAATCATGTTGAGGACGGCGTCGGTGCCGATCATGATTTCGTGGGCGGCCATCCGGCCTTCTCCGGTGGCGAGGGGGACGAGTTGTTGGGTGATGACGCCTTTGAGTGTGGTGGCGAGTTGGGTCCGGATTTGTTGTTGGCTGTGGGAGGGAAAGACGTCGATGATACGGTCAATGGTGTTGGCGGCGCCGATGGTGTGGAGGGTGGACAGGACAAGATGACCGGTTTCGGCAGCGGTGACGGCGGCGGAGATGGTTTCGTAGTCCCGCATTTCCCCAACGAGGATGACGTCGGGGTCTTCCCGGAGGGCGGAACGCAGGGCGCTTTCGAAGCTTTCGACGTCTTCTTCAACTTCCCGCTGGTGGACCATGCATTTTTTATGAATGTGCCGGTATTCAACCGGATCTTCGATGGTCAGGATATGTTTTTGAAAGTTGGTGTTGATAAAGTCCAGCATGGCGGCGAGGGTGGTGGATTTCCCGCTTCCGGTGGGCCCGGTGACGAGGATGAGGCCCCGGGGCTCGCTGGAGAGTTTTTTGAGGACCGGGGGCAGTTTGAGTTCTTCAAAGGTCGGGATTTTGTCGTTGAGAAGCCGGACCGCAGCGGCGAGGTGGCCTTGCTGGCGGTAGATATTGACTTTTTGACGCAAACCGGTTGGGGTGACGTAACAGAAATCGGCGTCTTTTCCGTGTTTGATTTTATCCCGTTCCCGTTCGTCCATCAGGGTGATGATCATG
>JAQWCN010000027.1 GCA_028705955.1 Eubacteriaceae bacterium | reverse complement strand
AGGACCACGAAATTCTTATGAAAGTCGGGTATGTTGGAATGTGCGGGTCGGATATTCACGGATTTGAATTCGGTCCGTTTATCCCTCCGAAAGACCCGGATCAGAAAATTGGCCTGGGTCATGAAGTGGCCGGGACGGTGGTTAAAGTTGGCAACCAGGTTACGAATTTTAAACCCGGGGATAAAATATTAATCGAACCCGGTGTTCCAGACGGGGATTGTGAATACTGTAAGACCGGACACTATAATATTTGCCCAAGTGTCGATTTCATGGCCACTCAGCCCAATTACAGAGGGGCACTAACCGAATATATGGTTTATCCGGAAGCCTGGACCTATCATATTCCGGAAGGGATGTCCGTTTTGGAAGGGGCACTGGTAGAACCGGCTGCTGTCGGTATGCACGCAGCGATACTGGGGGGTGCAGGACTGGGGAAAAGCATTGTGATCCTCGGAGCCGGAACCATTGGCCTGATGATTTTGCAGGCGGCCAAAAGCCTTGGCGCAACGGATATCACGGTAGTGGATGTGATTGAAAAAAGATTGAACATGGCCCAAAAGCTGGGGGCTTCCCGGGTGATTAATGGTAAAAAAGAAGATACCGTTGCTGTACTGCGTTCGCCGGATCTTTATGGCGACCATGGCGTGGATCTTGTTTTTGAAGCTGCGGGTTCGGCTTTTCTGGCCAATCAGGCGGTGCAGGTTGTGGCCCGGGGCGGAAAAATTATGATGGTAGGGACCCAGTCCGGACCGGTGCCCATTGATTTTCTCAAGATCAACCGGGAAGTGACGATCCAAACATCCTTCCGTTACTGCAATAATTTCCCTCAAACCATCGAAGCCATTGCAAGCGGCAAGTTCAACGTGAAAGAAATGGTTTCTGACATTTACGATTATAAGGATGTACAACAGGCCTTTACCGATGCGATTGACCCCGTTAAAAAAGCCAACATGGTTAAAGGTGTCATCAAAATCGCCGGAGAAGAATAAACAATAGAAACAGGAGAAAAACATGTTATCAGATATTAGATATTGGGAAAGAAAAGCATCAGAAGGGCATTATGCCATCCCTCACTTTAATGTATGGAATGCAGAAATGCTGATGGGTGTGATTGACGCGGCAGAAGCATTGCGGGCACCGGTTATTATTTCTTTTGGAACCGGGTTTGTGGGCAACACTGTGTTTGAAGATTTTTGTTATATGATGCAGGCGATGGCGAAGGAAGCATCTGTTCCAGTGATCATGCACTGGGATCACGGCCGCAACATGACCATTTTGCAAAACGCCGTTAACCATTGTATGAATTCTGTTATGCGGGACGCATCGGCACTGCCTTACGAACAAAATGTTGCCGAAATAAAACGCTGTGTCGATTATTTCCATGCTTACAACATTCCGGTTGAAGCAGAACTGGGTCATGTAGGAAACGAAACAGTTTACGAAGAAGCCCTGGCAGACTACAAATACACCGATCCCAACCAGGCTAAAGAATTTGTCGAAAGAACAGGATGCGATTCGCTGGCTGTCGCCATTGGCAATGTGCACGGGGTCTATTCCGCAGAACCGAAACTCGCCTTTGACGTACTGGAAAAAGTTGCCAGTGAAGTGGATGTGCCGATTGTTCTTCACGGCGCTTCCGGCATTGGTGACGAAGATATAAAGAAAGCCATTTCTCTGGGAATTGCCAAAATCAATATTCATACCGAATTATGCCAGGCGGCGATGACGGCTGTTAATGCCCATAAAGACGAACCCTTTTTAGCTGTTGAACGGGAAGTCCGGAACGCGGTAAAAGAACGGGCAATGTACAAAATCAGACTCTTTGGCGACGATGGCCGGGCAGATGAGTAAAGAAAAGAAGCCATTGGATGTCATCTGTTTGGGAGCTGCGGTGGTCGACATCCCCCTTCGACCGGTTTCCAAAAATATGTTTGAAATAGAATCCTATCCCATTGATCAGATCAAAATGACCGTTGGCGGTGACGCCATGAACGAGGCGACAATTATAAGCCGCCTCGGTCATAAAACGGGCTTGATGGCGCTGGTAGGGAGCGATCCCGCTGGACAGTTTATCATGGATGCCTGCACGAAGGACGCCATTGATATTTCAACCCTGACCGTCGATACGCATATTGATACTTCAATCAATATTGGTTTGGTCACCGCAGATGGCGAACGGACCTTTGTGACCAATCGAAACGGCAGTCTGTGGAAAACAACCATCGGGGATGTCAAATTTGAAAAATTTAAAGAAGCCCGGATTTTATCTCTGGCCAGCATCTTTAACAACCCGTTGCTGGACGGGCCGACACTGGTTAAAATATTCCGACGGGCCAAGGCCGAAGGAATGATGATTTGTGCCGATATGATTAAACCGAGACTTTCAGAAACGCTGGAAGATATCAAAGAAGCATTGAGCTATGTGGATTACTTTTTCCCGAACAGCGACGAAGCGCGTTTGATGACTGGAAAAGAATCAGTGGAGGACGTGGCAGACGTGCTCTTTGGTTGTGGGGTCAAAAATGTCATTATCAAGAATGGCAAACACGGATGCTTCATTAAAAATAAAGACCAGACAATGGTGGTGCCCATGGCAAAAGACATTAAGGCGCTGGATACCATCGGGGCAGGGGACAACTTTGCCTCCGGTTTTATAACGGCATTGCTGGAAGGAAAAGATTTGGAAACATGTGCTGTTTTTGCCCATTGTACCGCCGCGATTTCTGTGCAGTATTCCGGTGCGACGACAGGCGTTCAAAACAGGGAACAAGTGGAACAAATGATAGAACAATATCAAAAGACTTATCATCCTGATAAGATGGAGGAAAATCAATGAATCAAATGAAACTTGGTAAGACAGGAAAAACAATTTCCAGAATGGGACTGGGCACCTGGTCCATTGGTGGCGGCCCGGCCTGGGGCGGGGATAAAGATCTTAAAACTTGTATCGATACGATTCGGGCATGTCCCGGGTTGGGAATTAATTTGATCGATACGGCCCCGGGTTACAATTTTGGAAACAGTGAAAAGATTCTTGGAAAGGCCCTTGAAGGGATGAACCGGGAAGATGTTGTCATCATTACAAAATGCGGGATTGTCTGGGATCGAAAAGGCAGTCTGTTTAATAAGGTTGGGGATCGTCAGTTGTATAAAAATCTGTCAAAGGCGTCCATTTATGAAGAAATTGATCAGAGTCTTGAACGCCTGGGAACCGATTATGTGGATGTTTATATGACACATTGGCAGGCGGTTGAACCTTATTTCACACCGATTGCCGAAACGATGGAAGCCCTTAACGATCTGAAAGCCAAGGGAAAAATAAAAGCGATTGGCGCAGCCAATGCCACCCCGGAACACATTAAAGAATATTTGAAATACGGGGAACTGGATATCGTCCAGGGGAAATACAGTATTTTGGACCGGGGAATCGAAAAAGACCTGATCCCGATTTGCAGAGATAATGGGATTACGCTTCAGGCATATTCGCCATTGGAACAGGGACTGCTCAGCGGTTGTCTGCCAAGGGATTATCAACCGGTCGGGGCGCAGTGTAATAAAAAATGGTTCCAGCCGGACACCATGCCTAAAGCAATGGATATGATGGATCAGTGGAAACCCCTGTGTGAAAAATACGATTGTTCGATTGCCAACCTGGCTTTGGCCTGGATTCTGGCTCAGGGAGATTTTATTAATTTGCTCAGCGGGGCGAATAAAGTTTCTGAAATTGAAATGAATGTTAAATCGGCATCCATCAATCTGTCTAAAGAAGACAGCGACTGGATGCGGCAACTTGCAGAAGAAATCGATCAGTAATGGCCAGATAGTCGGCCTTTCCAAATAGAATTGTTTAAATCAGTAAAATAATCTTTGTTTTAGACAAAACTGTGGTAAAATATGTATAAACATCATCATTTAAACAAAAAGGAAGGAAAATGTTTGACTATGGCTTCAAAAGATCGATTGGAAATGATTAGAACAACGGTTTCGGCGGAGAAAAAAGTAACGGTATCTGAACTGAGCAAGCGGTTCCAGGTTACTGAGGAAACCATTCGCCGGGATTTGGAAAAACTTGAAAAAAAAGGGGTCCTTACAAGAACATTCGGTGGAGCGGTGCTTAATGAAAACACCCAGAATCTCAATATTCACTATCGTAAACGGGCAATGATCAATTACGTTGAAAAGCGGAAAATTGCTATCACAACCGAAGAGATTTTAAAGGATAAGCACACCATTGCGACAGATGCCAGCAGCACGGTGATGGAAGCCATTCGTTTGCTTCCAAACAGTCGGGATTTAACGGTGCTTTCCACTTCTATCGAAATTTTTAATGTATTAGGTGATTCAGATATTAATGTGATTTCCACAGGCGGTATTTTTAACCGGAGCGCCCGTTCGTTATACGGACAGCTCGCAAAAGAAAATGTTAAAAAATATCATGTGGATATTCTGCTGATCAGTTGTAAAGGTTTGGATAAAAGCTGCGGGGCGATGGATTCCAACGAAGGGGAATCGGAGGTTAAAAAGTTGCTCCTCAGACAGGCTGACGAAGTGGCCTTGCTTGTCGATCATTCAAAATTTGACCGGACGGCCTTTACACATTTACTGGATTTATCTGAAATCAATTATTTGATCACAGATGAAAAACCCGGGGATGAATGGGTTGCACTGTGTGAAAAAGAAAAGATTCGCCTTCTCTATTAAACACGTGGGGACTGTGCTTAATTAAAAGGAGAGTAAAATGGGGAACTCAAATTCTGAGCCGAAGGTGAAAAAGGAAAAAATGTCCATCATGAAAAAGATGGCCATTTCACTCATTTCCGGAATTACCGTCGGTTTTATCTTCCTGGGGGCACGGCAGGCATTGACAGCCAATGGTTTGGGCCAGGTGTGGGATACGATCAACAGCCTGCTGTTTGCGGATATTACACAAAAAGAAGGATTGAATGCGGTCGGTTTGTTTTATATCGTCGGCCAGTTGTTTATGAACGGGCTGCAGTTGGCGATCGTTCCACTGGTGCTTTCGTCATTGAGTTTGGCCCTGTGCAGTATGGCCAATCCGGAAAAGCTGGGCCGGATTGCGGGCCGGACCATCGCGACGTTTTTGTCATTTTATGCGGTTGCTGCTTTTTGTGGCGGGGCCTTTGCGTATTTTATAAAAACAATGGGCTGGTTTAATGTGACGCTGCCTTCATCGGCGGCAACGGAGATTACGAAAATGGAGGCGTATAATCCGCTGACAACAGTGGTCAATATGGTGCCCTCCAATGTGATCAATGCTTTGGGCAGCAATAACAGTATTCTGGCAGTGGTGGTTATTGCAATTGTCATCGGCCTGTGCATGAATCATTTGGGCACAAAGGCAGATCCCATGAAAAATTTGATGCAATCCATTCAGGATATTATTCAGGTTTATATGGATGTGTTAATTAATTATATCAGCCCTGTTGCGATCTTCTGCATGATCTCCCGAACCTTTGCCATCTACGGTATCGAGTACCTCACGCCGACGCTGACCTACATTCTGGCGACCATCTTTATCAGCCTGCTTCTGGTTTTTACCATGTATCCGGTGGGCATTTTTATCACAACCCGTCTCAATCCCATCACGTTTATGAAAAAGGCACTCAAGATCGGGATGTTTGCCGCGGCGACCAATTCCTCGGCGGCGACATTGCCTTTAAATACAGAAACCTGCGTGAATGAACTGGGCTGCAGTGAAGAAATCAGCAGTTTTGTCCTGCCGACAGGAATGACTATCAATATGAACGGGACGACGGTGATGCACATGATGGCCGTCACATTTATTGCAACCAGTGCCGGCATTGATATTCAGCCGTATCAGCTTGTGATCGCGGCTTTGCTTTCCATTTGCATGGCCATGGGAACACCGGCGATTCCGGTGGCGGGCACCACGATGGTCTTTGCAGTGCTCAACGGGCTGGGGTTTAACTCAGACCTTTGCATGATTGGCTACGCTCTGGTTCTGGCGATGAACTATCCGCCGGGAATGGCCGTCATCACCCTCAATGTTGTGGGGGATGCAGCGACCAACGTGATTGTTAATTACAAAGAGCATGAATTGGATGAAGCAGTCTATAATCAATAAACAAAAGAGATGCTGGATAGAAGGACAGGGAAAGCCCTGGGCCTTTGTCCGGCTTTTTATATTTTTTGAAAACTTTATTCATCTCAATTTGCTTAACTATTGACCCTTTTTGCTTTTTCTATGGTATAGTGGTTTAAAGAATTAATCTGTTTACCCATACCCGGCAGGTGATGAGCCAATTGCCGGACAGGAGCGGAACCGGTGATTAAACAAAACAGCTTTCATACCGGCAGTGTGATGGTGGACCGGCATCTGGCTCAAAAATCCGTCGACGGGATTGGCGCGTGGGCGGCGGATCAAACGGGTGTGGGGGTGGCGCCAAACCACGATCCTGGAAGCAGCGAACAAAGCATTAAATGATAAACAGGAGGAAGGATAAACATGGATATTTTAGAACTGATGGAACAGCGGCACAGTGTCCGGCAGTATGTGAATAAACCGATTGAAGCGGATAAGAGGCAGATACTTGTGACGTTTGTGGAAGCGTGTAATCAAACGAGTGGACTCCACTTTCAGCTGGTCTTTGACGAACCGGAGTGTTTTAACTCCGCCATGGCCCGTTATGGAAAATTTGAGGGCGTCCGTAATTATATTGTCGTCGCCGGAAAAAAATCGAAGGATTTGGAACAGCGGTGCGGATATTATGGGGAAAAACTCGTTTTGAAGGCTCAGGAATTGGGGCTTTCTACGTGCTGGGTGGCGATGTCCTACGGTAAGAAAAAATGTGTGGGTCACCTTGAACCCGGGGAAAAACGGGTTTGTGTGATTGCGCTTGGTTACGGAAAAAATCAGGGGGTGGCCCATCGCAGCAAACCGATGGATGAAGTGTGCCGGTATGCGGGCACTATGCCGGATTGGTTTGAAAAAGGGGTTAAGGCGGCATGCCTTGCGCCGACGGCGATGAATCAGCAGAAGTTTATGATCGATCTGCAAGACGGAAAAGCGGTTGCGTACTGCGGCAGCGGCTTCTACGCCAAACTCGATTTTGGCATTGTGCGATACAGTTTTAAAGCGGCGTCCGGCCATGTTTTGAAAGCAGGCCGTTAAAATAAAAAAACCTGTCCGGTTTTTGCAGCTGGACAGGCTTTTTTTATTGGGTTATTTTTGGGCATCGCGGATCAGAGCGGCCAGGGTTTCGTAAAGTTTTTGGGCATCCACGGGTTTTGCAATATGGGCGTCCATCCCGGAAACCAGGCTTTGGCTGACATCCGTATCAAAGGCGTTGGCTGTCATGGCGATGATGGGAAGGGTTTTGGCGTCGGGACGTTTGAGGCTCCGGATGGTTTTGGCCGCGGTCAGGCCGTCCATATTGGGCATTCGGATATCCATAAGAATGGCGTCAAAGGTTCCGGGGGCCTTTGCTTTAAAACGGGCGACGCCTTTTTCACCGTCGGTGGCGATTTCGGTGGTGATCCCCTGTTTTTCCAAAAGACGGCGGGCGATTTCGGCATTGAGGGGGTGATCTTCACAGATCAGGATGTGTTTGCCATTTAGAATACGGAGATCCACAGTTGGTGTCTGAATCTGGGATTGATGAAAGGATTCAATTTGATCCGCGGTGGCAACGGGCAGTTCGACAGTCAGACGCACCCGGGTGCCGGCTCCCAATTGGCTGGTCACACTGATCTCACCGCCCATGAGTTCGACCAAATGCTTAACAATGGACATGCCCAGTCCAGTCCCCTGAAATCCGCTGGCAGCATTATTCTTTTCCTGACTGAAGGATTCAAAAATGTGGGGGATGAAGTCAGGGGCCATACCAACGCCGGTGTCTTCCACAATGATTTCATCCGTCAGGACACCATCCGTCTTTTTTATATTACGCATATAAAAATCAATGCGTCCGCCTTCGGGGGTGAATTTAATGGCGTTGCTCATGATGTTCATAAAGATTTGCTGGAGCCGCCCGGCGTCGATGTACAGGTAAGTAAAGGGCAGGTTGTCGGCATGGATTTCCAGGTGGATGTGTTTCTTTTTGAGATTGGGCCGGGTCAGGGCAACCAGGGACTGGAAGATTTGAATCCCTTTGAAAACAGAAGGGTGCAGTTCCAGAACATTGTTTTCAATTTTGCTCATATCCAGGGTATCGTTGATCAGGGTTAACAGATAACGCCCGGAAATTTCCAGCTGGTCCAGATCGGATTGAAGATCAGACCCATGCTGTTTGTCCCGCATGAGTTCGGTCAGCCCCAAAATGCCGTTCATTGGGGTGCGCATGTCATGGCTCATCCGGGACAAGAAATTGGATTTTGCTGCTGTGGCGGCCTGGGCCTGATTCAGCGCCTGTTGAAGGGCCTCCTGCTGGGCTTCCTGCCGGGCAGTCAGGTCAGAGATATCGGTGCGGGAGGTCAGGACCCGGCTGTTTCCCTGGCCAAAAGGCCGGAAACGGATTTGCTTCATGATCCGTTGGCCATGGTGCGTGCCCTTAAAGGTGTATTCTAAAAACGTTTTGGTTTCCAGTTGCTTCCGGATATTGTCGGTGCTGGATGCCGTTTTGATTTTTAATTGTTCGACGGGGTCGCTGATCTCTTTGATAAAATGGTCGCAAAACTTGGAGTAGCAGCAGGGATGATTCACCGGGTAACCAATTTGAGGCGCCGCCAAAAAACGGAGGGTGTCCTGGTCGAGATCGATCAGGGCGATGTAGTCGTAGGCAGACCGGGCGATCAACGTCAGGGCATCGGCCATTTGCTTTTGGTCGTCGATATCGTAGGTGTAAATAAAAGCGATGATATCCCCGGAATCTGGCTTTCGGGTCAAGTGGACCGTGGTTTGATGCCATCGGGCAAAAGGGGGCGCCGGACTGTCGGAAGCCATGGTGTTTTGATACTCAATGGTGGGGATTTCTCCTTTGATAAACGCAGAAAGGAGTGATTCTTTCCGGAAAAGGTTAATTATTTTGTGATCACCCGGGGAGAGCACCCGGTTTTTTGCCAGGGTATCGATATAATCCTGCAGGGACTGGCCGGGGGGAATGGGAAGATTGTTCCCGGATTCGTGCTCAACCACGCAATCCCGGGTGACGTTGTAATACATAAAGCTGAGATAATCTTTCTTTCCGGACTGACGCAGCCGCAGTTCCTGCTGGTATTGCTGTTCGTATTTTTTTTCTTCGCTGATGTCAATCCCAATGCCCAGGGCCATGGTATCCTGACCGAATTCATTGCTGTAGGCCACGAGAATACAGCGCACCCAAAAATACTGGGTGGAGGTGTTTCTCCGGAAACGGAGTTCGGCGCTGACCCGTTTTTTCCCTTTTTCAATTTGCCGGTGAAGATCCCGGAGGGTGACAATATCATCCGGGTGACAGATCATGACGTCAGACGCGTCTTTATTCTTCGTGAATGGTACATCCAGACCAGACTCAAAGCGCATGCCGGAACCGTAACGGCGGATGATGGTCTGGGATTTTAAATCAAAAATCCACATGAAAGCGCCCATTTCATAAACCAGCGTGGCGAGGAAAGATTCCAATTCTTTTTGATAGCGTGTGGTTTCGTTGACGTCCCGGAGGGTAGCGATGGACCGGGTCCGTTTCCCGGTTTTATCGTACATAAAGAACCCTTCAATGTCGGTCCAATGGTAACGGCCGTCTGCCATGAGCAGGCGGACACAGGTTTCATTAAAGGAGAGATGATTGTCCCGGAAAGCCTTGTGAAATTGTTTGAGAAAAGACAAATCGTCCGGATGCACCACGGTGGGGTTCTGATCGGATTGAAGCTGTTCAATGAGTTTGTCCATGGAGCAGGTGGTGAGGGCGTACCGGGAAAAAGAATCGTTGGCATACAGGGTTTTTTTTTCGTAGTCGCAGTCGCACAGGGCAATCCCGCCCCGTTCCACAATAATCCGGTACCGTTCTTTTTCTTTTTGGAGCAGTTCCCGGGTTTGGAGTTCTGTCGTCATATCGGTATAATAAATGATAATGGCCGGGCGGCCCATCCATTGAGAGGATACGTATTTTACCCGGAACGTCCGGTTCATCGGGGCGATAAACCGGGTGGTTATGCCATTCGGGGACGCTTCGTTTTCCAGGGGACAATCGATACAGGGGCGCTTGGAATGGTAGAGGATTTCGTAGCAATGCTGACCTTCAGCCTTTTTTTGAGAACACTGCCAGGTGGAGGAACAGGTTCGGTTGATGTATTGAAGGGTGAGGGTATCGGGATTGACAACGGCGATGGCGATATCACTTTCATCAATGATATTGCGTTGAATTTCAAAGGTATGGCTCGCCTGGGTAAAGGTGCACCAGACGATATCCTGGCCGTTTTCGTCTTTTTTAAATTTTGCCGAGAGATTGACCCAGACCGCTGCGCCGTTTTTATGGATAACCCGGTAATTGACAGAAGTCACCTGCCCTGTTTGCTTTGCTTTAAGCATACTGGCCTTGACGTTGCTGAAATCGTTGGGGTTAATGCGGTTGAGCAGATCCTTTTCCGTTTCGCTCCGGTATTCTTCCGGCGTAAAACCAGCAATGGCAGGGACGCCGTCGGAAACGTACAGACAGGTAAATGCGCCGGAAGCCTCAAAGGTATAGCAGGCCACGCCGCCTGGAATGGTATTGAGAATCCCTTCCACCCGGTATTCGGCTGAGATCTGCCGGGTGACATCGGTGAAATTAACGTAGCACAGCATCGCGCCATCAGATTGCCGGACCGAGGCTGCGTCGGCCCGGAGCCAGAAATAATGATTCCTGGGATGGCTGAAAACCCGGTAAAGGGCAGAAACCGAACCTTCCCGGGAAACCATCTGGCGGACCCGGGAACGGACACCGTCCCGATCATCGGGATGAACAGCGTTGTAGGCTTGATGAAAATCGAGGGACTGGGTCCGGGGATCATTCTGGCCAAAAAGATCCCAGTACCCTTTGTTCTGGAGGACGGGGGTGATGTCGCCGTCTTTGTACCGGTACACGCCAATGCCGCCGGGAAGATGATCAAAAATATCCCGGATTTGCGCAGTGGCATTGCGGTCGGAAGTAGAGGGTGGCTGTCCAGAGAAGGCCGGCGCCTGGGGTGAATCCTGGGGACATGCGAGATGAACCGAACAGATTTTAAATCCGGCGTTTTCTTTCCGGCAAAGAAGAGAGATGGCGGTGGGGCGGGTCTGGCCCGAAAGCTTTTGACAGGCGGAGATATCCACCGACCAGAGATCCGGGGCCGCGTTGAAAAGCGTGGCACTTTCGGGGTCGAAGGTCCAGGACATTGCGGGATCGGCGGGTTGGAAAAGCATGCGGAAAAAGGCATCCTTTCCGGTCAGGGTCCGGACGGGTTGCAGACGCTGGTCCTGAAAGCGGACGTCTTCGGTGACGCCGGCTGCGGCAGCGTGACGGTCTTTGTCCATCAGACAGGCCTTTAAAAAAATTTGAACAGTATCCCGGATTATTTGTTCCTGTGGCATGGCTTTTTCCTCCGCAACGTGTTTTGTACACAAAACGATATAACATTTGTATTGGTTTCATTATAATGGATTCAGGGAAGAGAGACAAGGAATTTCAAACGGCGGGCTTTGAAATTTTGAAATCCCTTTACAGTACGCGTTAAGAATGCTTAAACATTGGGGGTAATCGTGTTATAATAGAAATACAACAGGATGAGAACGAAAGGATAGTTACAATGAATAAAAAGTTTTTCTTTTTTGATATCGACGGTACACTGACAGACCGCAATACCGGAAAAATCGTGCCTTCTGCAGCCCTGGCCTTGCAAAAGCTCCGGGATGCCGGACATTTTGTCGCACTTGCCACGGGGCGGGCCCAGTATAAAGCCCGGCCGTTTTTTGAGGCAAACGGATTTGACAACATGGTGTGCAGCGGGGGCAATGGCATTGTGATGGATAAAAAAATAATTGAAAACATTCCCCTGGATTTTGATCAGGCCCGGGCGTTGTACGACGAGGTGCTGGCGGCGGGATACGGCGCCCTTGTGGCTGAGGATGACTCCAAAAAAGTTTATACCCGGAATTTTGATTTTTACGATCAGGTGGGAGGACGGAGGGAACCGACCACCTACATCATCGATGAAGCTTACGATCCCGGAAAACGGGGCGTCATCTATAAAATGTACCTGTCCGTTCCCGAAGGGGAAGAGAACCGGCTTCCAATACTAAAGAAAATGGGATGGCTCCGATTTGAACCGGAATACATCATTATCCAGCCCGATGCCAAGCAAAAAGGAATTCTGCGCATGTTGGAGCTTTCCGGCGGCAGTCCCAAAGATACCGTTGTGTTTGGCGATGATACCAATGATCTGGTGATGTTTCTGGATGATTTTTACAAGGTGGCCATGGGCAACGGCTGTGACGCGTTAAAGGCCCGGGCGGACGAAGTGGCTCCGGCCAACGTGGAGGACGGCATTTACAAGGTGTGTGAAAAAAACGGTTGGATGGAACCGGTAGGAGGGCGATAAAATGTTTGAATCACGGTGTGGGGTTAACTGTTCCGACTGTGAACGGAAGACCCAGGTTAAATGCAAGGGATGTACGGAAATGAAGATGCCCTTTTGGGGAGGCATCTGCGGCGTTAAAAAATGCAGCGAAGGCCGGGGCCTTGACCATTGCGGTCAGTGTCCGGATTTTCCCTGCGGGATGCTCGCGACCATGGGGGTGGCCGAGGGATTTGATCCGGAACCGAAAATTCGCCGGTGTCGGAAATGGCATCTGGAAGAAACGGTCACGATCCGGGAATTGATAGACGACAGGGATATTGCCGCGGCGATCAAGCTGGCCTGGTGCGTTTTTAAGCAGATCGAGGCTCCGGATTATCCGGAAGAAGGGATCCAAACGTTTAGGCAATCCCTGGAAGACGACACGTATATCCGAAGGCTTCGGGTTTACGGCGCCTTTGAAAACGGCGCGTTGATCGGAATGCTTGCCACCCGGAACGGCGGGTCTCATATCGCCCTGTTTTTTTTGCTGGGGGATGCCCGGAACCGGGGGATTGGCCGGCTGCTTTTCGAACGGGCAAAGGCCGATAATCCAGAACGGGTGATGACAGTCAATGCGGCGCCCGAAGCCGTTGACGTTTATCACGCATTGGGTTTTGCCGATACCGACAGTGAACAAGAGTCAGATGGACTCTTGTACACGCCCATGGCAACGCGGGAATAAAAATGGGAATTCAAACACAGTTAAACACATACCTTGATCAGCTGGCGTGTTCAGGAAAAGATTTGGCTGATGCTTCCGGGTTCTCCCCCTCGGTGATCAGCCGGTACCGGAGCGGCAGCCGGGTGCCCGCCATCGACAGCGGCATTTTGGAAAAGCTTGCGGAAGGTATTGCCAGATTATCGGAGAAGTCAGAAAAGCCGCTGACGGCTCAGACGGTACTGGAGGCCCTGAAAGCGGGGTATCCCGGGCAAATCGCATCGGCCCAGGTTTTGGCCAACCGTTTGGATAGTTTGATTGCACTGCTTTCCATTAATGTCAGTGACTTATCCC
This sequence comes from Eubacteriaceae bacterium, assembly GCA_028705955.1. Taxonomy (GTDB): domain Bacteria; phylum Bacillota; class Clostridia; order Eubacteriales; family Eubacteriaceae; genus JAQWCN01. The sequence continues at coordinate 3,521 of JAQWCN010000027.1, read as the reverse complement.
GGACCCTCAATTTTGATCCGTCCTACATTTCGATGATCCGCCGGGGAAAGCGGACACCGAAGGATGTGCTGGCTTTTGCCCGGGAGATTGGCCAGTTTGTCAGTCTGCATCATCAGGACACTGTTTCCCGGACGGTGCTGGCCCGGGCCCTTTCCCAGGAGGCATACCCGGATCAGCCGCCGGAAATTCAGGCCCGGTCCATTGCGGACTGGCTTTGCCAGGCTCCGGAGCAGTCCGGAACCGACGCTTCCGGTTTTTTGCATTCCATCGACGATTTTGATCTGGATGCGTATCTGGATGCCGTCAATTTTGACGCGATCAAAATTCCCAGTGTCCCGTTTCAGCTGCCGACTGCAAAAACCTATGAAGGCCTTGCCGCCATGAGTCAGGGGGAACTGGATTTTTTGAAAACAGTGGTTCTTGGCAAAGCCATGGACGAGCTCATTATGGGTTCCGATATGCCCATGGAAGATCTGACGGCAGTCAATCCGGAGTTGGTTAAACAGTACGCCTTTGGGATCGGGATGATTTTAAAAAAGGGGCTTCATATCCATTTTGTCCACACGGTGGACCGGCCGATGGAAGAGATGCTCGTGGGTCTGAAAAGCTGGATTCCTTTGTATATGACCGGGCAGATTTCTCCCTACTATCAGACTGGCGGACTGCAAAAAATTTTTGGCCATCTTCTGTATTCGGCCGGCGGCTGCGCCATGGCCGGGGAATGTGTTCGGGGTCATCACGACGAGGGCCGGTATTTTCTGACCAAACGCCGGGAGGACGTGGTGTATTACCGCAAGCGGGCCAAACGATTTCTGGAAAAAGCAAGGCCCCTGATGACCATCTACCGCACAGAGCGGGCCGGGGCCTTCAGCGCGTTTCTCGCGGCGGATGCCAGCCTGCCCGGGAAGCGGGGGGCGCTCCTGACCGCGCCGCCGCTTTACACCCTGCCAAAAACACTTTTGTTTGAGCTGCTGGAGAGTCAGGGGATGGATGCCCAAACAATCCAGACCATTTTGGACAGCGCGGAAAGTCAAAGACAGCGGATCGAAGCCATACTGAAAGACAACAGCATCACGGTGACGCTTCCCGCTTTACCGCCGGATGTTTTTGCGGCGAGGCCGGTTCATCTGATTTTGGCAGATACGTTCCGGGAAACGGAAGTGTTTTATACCGAAGCCATTTACCGGGCCCACCTTAAGGCGACCCGGGTCTTTGCTAATACCCATCCGGGGTTTTCTTGCACCTTTGTGCCGAAAGAAATATTCAACAATATCCAAATTCGGGTTCATCACGGGAAATGGGCCATGGTTTCCAAAGGCCGCAGTCCGGTCATCCATTTTGTGATCAATCATCCCAATATGATTCAGGCAATGGAAGCACTTCTGACGCAGCATTAAAAAAAACCACGATGTGAGGTCGTGGCTTTTTTATTTAATGGTTATTGGGTCAGAAAATCTAAATTGTTCAGGGGGTTGCCGTTTTTAATAAAGGCTGCATTCTGATCGTTGGGAGGCGTGGGTGTGGGAGCACCGCTGCCTTTTTCCACGATGACAATCTGGATTGCTTCGCCCCGGAGCGCCATCCCGGTGGTGCCGGCAGGATTGCCGTTGGAGGCCCAGTTCATCCAGCCGTAATTTTGGACATGAACCCGGTAGTACACATCGTACTGACTGGCTTTGTCTCCGGTGAGTTTGATTTTAAACGCTTCAGCCCGGAGGGCCTGGCCGGTGGTGCCGGCTTCGGAACCGTCAGCGCCCCAAGTGTCTTGCCAGCCGATGTTTTCAATATGGGCCTGATAAGTGATCCCCAGGCCCGCAATGGCGTTGCCCTTGTCATCCGTCACCGATGCTTTTAAAGCTTCCATCCGCAGGGCCCGGTGTGTGGTGCCGGAAATGGCGCCGTCCCGGCTTGCGGTCGTTTCCCAGCCCGCATTCTGAACATGGGAAAGATAGCTGATATGGGGTGTCCCGGTGATCGGGGTTTCGCTAAAGCTGGCTGCAATGGTGTGGTCAGAAGTAACGGTGTCAAAGGTGTAGATGTTGTTTTGAACGTTGTCCATCACCGAGACCCCGTCCACCAGAACATCCGACAGGGTGTAGCCGGCATCTGCCGTAAAGGTGTAGACGGCTTTGGCGCCGCTGGCATAAGTGGCCTTGCCGGAAGGAGTGATGGTGCCGCCGGTGCCGGAGGAGGCGGTAATGGTATAGGTGGCTTTAAAGCTGACCGCAATGGTGTGGTCTGCGGTGACATTGGTAAAGGTGTAGGTATTGTTTTGGACTTGACTGGTTACATCGTCGCCGTCCACCAGGACGGTTGATACGATGTAGCCGTCAGCAGGAGTCATGGTAAAGACTGCGCTGTCCCCTTCGTTGACCGTTTGGGCGGTCGCCGGGGAAATGGTGCCGCCGGTGCCGGTCACACGGGGTGTGATGGTGTAGGTGGGAACCGGCGGGGTGATGGTTGCGTGTTTGGCAACAGCAGGGTTTTGAATGACGAGAATTGTTCTAAAGGAGGTGTCCGTGTCCACGATCGTTCCTATGGCTAATTGAGCGGCTTCCAGGGCACCGTCGCGGGTGGCGGAGCCTTTGATCGTATTGGTTGAAACGACGCCATCCAGTCCCATATAGAGGGCATGATCATTGCCCTTTAAATCAATACTGCCGCCTGTCACATTATAGTTCCAGCAGGCGATGCCTTCGCTGTGGCTGCTGTAACTTGTGCCGTTGCTGGCCGCATTGAGAGCGCCGGCATTAACCGTGACGGTTGTATTTGTTGCGGGGGCATTAAGGCCAATGCTGTCGTAGAACGCAGTGCCGGCAAAGGCGTTAACGGTAGGCCCGTCAATTGTGACACTCACAGGGGAGGAAATACCGTAGCTGCTGCCAGAGGAATTATCGCCGCCGGAGACGTTAAGGGTCCCGCTTCCCTGGAAGGTGAGTGGGGCCTGGGACAGGGGGAACACACCGATCCCGGTGGCCGAAAGGGTTGGGTCCGACCCGCTAAAAGTGCTCCGGATAGTGTTGACGGTTCCGGCTTCCAGCACAATGGTTGTGCCGCTGGGCACAAAAATGGCGTTGCCCGCGGAGGTGGTAAAGTCAATCCCCTTCAGGGTGAGGGTATTGGTGGAACTGTCCCAGGTGGAATCCTGGGCACCCGGTGTTTTGTGGGCGTTGAGCAGATCGATGGCGGTTTGGCTGCCGCCGGGGGCTACAAAATCAGCCGATTCTGTGGCATCCGCCGCCAGCACATTGCCGCCGCTGATGAGCAGCAGAACTGCCGCTAAAAGAAGAATGTGTTTCCATAAATTTTTCATGATTCGGTTTCCTTTCTCAATATGATATGGATAAAAATTAATACCATACGTTTACCATCTGGATTCCCATTTTTGTCCGCCTCTGGCGCTACACCGTTCCTTTGATTTATATTATAAAAAGGTTTTCAATTCAGGGCAAGAAAAATTGCCCTTTTGTCATTAACAAAATGGCAATCTTAAAATGTACGCTCTGGCTTTTTATTGAAAA
>JAQWCN010000155.1 GCA_028705955.1 Eubacteriaceae bacterium | reverse complement strand
TGGCGATGTTGGCCATGCCGCCCTGAATAAAGGGATATTTTGTATTTAAGAGGGTATTAATCTTTTTCAAAGTGATCATTCCTTTCTGTTATTCGGTGCGCAAAATCGCGCCGCCCCAGGTTAAGCCAGCACCAAAACCGACGCACAAAAGGGTCGTGCGGGGATGGAGCAGCCCTTTTTGGGCCATTTCGTCCAGAGCCAGGGGAATACTGGCCGCACTGGTATTGCCGGTGTGATCGACATTTTTAAAGAATTTTTGAGGATCAACTCCCATTTTCTTTACGACGTGATCGATAATCCGGGCATTAGCCTGGTGGCAAACCACCTGATCGATGGCGTCGAGAGAGAGACCGGATTGGGTCAGCAGGCGGTCGATGACTTTGGGCACAATTTTTACAGCGAAGCGAAAAACCTTCCGGCCATCCATGGAGGCGTAGGGGGAAGAAGCTGCAGGGCCCGGGACGTGGATAGCGGTGTCGTCGGCCCAGGAGCCCAAAGTGGTGACAAAAAGGGCATCTTTTCTGGCGGCGGCGATGACGGCTCCGGCGCCATCCCCAAACAGCACACAAGTGCTGCGGTCGGTAAAATCGAGCTGGCGGCTGAGCACTTCACAACCGATGATCAGCGCGTAGGGGCGGTCGCCTTCCGCAATCAGTCCCTGGGCAATGCGCAGGGCGTACATAAAACCGGAACAGGCCGCACTGATATCAAAACTGGGAATGTCCGGGGACAGCCCAAGGTTAAAAGCCACTTTATTGGCGGTACTGGGGGACATGGTGTCCGGCCCCACGGTGGCCACAATACAAGCGCCGATCTTTTCCTTTGGGATGCCGCTTTTGGCCAGAGCCCGCTTGCCGGCAAGGGTCGCCAACCATTCGCCGTTTTCGTCGCCGGAGCACAGGTAGCGGCTGCGGATCCCGGTACGTTCCCGGATCCATGCATCGCTGGTGTCCAGGGTTTTGGACAGCTCATCATTGGTCACCTGGCGGCGGGGAAGGGCACTGCCGGTGGATAGAATCGTTAAACCTTTCATAACGCTCCTTTTCTGGGCAGAATTCGCCCGATTTTTCTAAATTTTTTGTAGCGGTCATCGGCCAGTTCTTGACTGTTTTGCCGCATCAGCTTGTTGAGGGTTTTATTCAATTCGATATCCAGGGCGTCGTAGACGCTCCTGGGATTGCGGTGAGCGCCGCCGGGCGGTTCAGCGATGATGGTGTCCGCTACGCACAAAGTCTTGAGATCCTCTGCGGTGAGCTTCATCACGGCACAGGCTTCCCGGCTTCGGCTGGCGTCTTTCCAAAGAATACTGGCAAACCCTTCGGGGCTGAGAACGGAATAAATGGCATTTTCGAGCATGATAACCCGGTTGCCCACCCCCAGAGCCAGGGCGCCGCCGCTTCCCCCTTCGCCGATAAACACGCTGACGACAGGAACTTTAAGCTGACTCATCACCGCCAGGTTTCTGGCGATGGCTTCGCCCTGGCCATTTTCTTCCGCTTCCATTCCCGGATAAGCCCCCGGCGTATCGACAAAGGTGATAATGGGCCGGCCAAATTTTTCAGCAGACCGCATTAATCGCAGGGCTTTGCGGTAGCCTTCGGGGCAGGGCATGCCAAAATGGCAGGCCAGATGCTCCTGAAGGTTTTTCCCTTTGCGGCAGCCGATAACGGTGACCGGTTTTCCTTTATACAAGGCGATACCTCCAAGGATCCCCGGGTCTTCCCGGTAAAGCCGGTCGCCCCGTTGTTCAAAAAAATTGGTAAACAAGGCATCCAGATAATCTTCGGTTCCCGGACGTCTGGGGTGTCGGGCCAGGTACACCCGGTCCGCCGGAGTCAGTTCTGAACACAGGCTCAGCAATTCTTTCCGGCTGCGCCGGGCCTGGCTGAGGGCCAGGGTATCTGCCGGGCTTTGGCGATCCTTAATGCTTTCGATGGTCTTGTCCAGTTCGTCAATTTTCTGATCGATTTCTTGAATGAGTAATGCTTCCATCGTATCCCTTTCTAACACGTGTGAAGACGGAGAATCCGGATTAAGACATCCCGGAGCTCCCGGCGTTCCACCACCTGATCCACAAAACCGTGATCCATCTGAAACGCACTGCGCTGAAAACCTTCGGGCAGGGTTTCGCCAATGGTTTGTTCGATGACCCGGGGCCCGGCAAAGCCGATGAGGGCACCGGGTTCAGCCAGGGTGATATCTCCAAGCATGGCAAAGCTCGCTGTGACCCCGCCGGTGGTGGGGTGGGTCAGAACACAGACCGAAAGACCGCCATTTTGGGAAAAACGTTCCAGAGCCGCACTGGTCTTGGCCATCTGCATCAGGCTCATAATCCCTTCCTGCATTCTGGCGCCGCCGCTGGCGCAAAAAAGAATCAGCGGCCATTGCTTGCGGTCGGCCAGCTCGATGGCCTGAGTGATGCGCTCACCGGTGGCAGTGCCCATACTGCCCATCATAAACCGGGTATCCATCACAGCGACAACGGCATTAAACCCGCCGATTTTTCCACGGACGGTGACCACACTTTCCGGGTTGCCGGATTTTTTTTGGGCCGCTTCCAGTTTCTCCGGATAACCGGGAAAACTGAGCCAGTTCCAGGGCTTGATATTTTGACCCATTTCCCGGATTGTCCCCGGATCCATCGTCATTTGGAGACGGTAATGAGCACCGATGGGAAAGTGATGACCGCAGCGGCAGACGTGCTGGGTCTTTTCCAGTTCGTCCAGTGTCAGGGCGTGACCGCAGGCCGGACACGGGATTGTTTTTTGCTGAACGGGAATGGCGTCGGGCATCGTGGTGACACTTTGCTTCTCCCGCAGGGCTTTCAGTTGAAAAATTTTATCCCGGCGTTTTTTAAAAAGTGGATTCATCCGTTAACCTCCATGGGGTCCAGCCCCGCACCCACCTGATTCCACAACATCAACTCATCCATCTCCGAGGCTAGAAAGCCAGTGTCGTACCGCCCCCGGACAAAAGCCGGATGATGAAGGATCAGGTAACACAATTCAGCCGTGGTGGGATAGCCGTCGATGACCAGTTCCTCCAGGGCCCGGCGCATCCGCCGGATCGCTTCCAGACGCGTCCTGCCGTGAACAATAATTTTGGCCACCAGACTGTCGTAATACGGGCTTGTCGTATAGCCTTGATAGAGGGCGGAATCAATTCGCACGCCGCACCCGCCGGGCCAATATAAAAACTTTGTCTTCCCTGGCGCCGGCATGAAATGGTTGTTGACATCTTCGGCGTTAATCCGGCACTCAATGGCCCAGCCGTTTTGATGAATTTCGTCCTGGCGGTCGGAAAGGGGAAGCCCCGCCGCCACCCGGATTTGCTCCCGGACCAGATCGACACCGCAGACCATTTCGGTTACCGGATGTTCCACCTGAATCCGGGTATTCATTTCGATAAAATAATAATGCCCGTCATCATCCATGACAAACTCAATGGTTCCTGCACCGGTGTAGCCCGCAGCTTTGGCGGCCCGAACGGCGGCAGCGCCCATTTCTTCCCGGAGTGCCGGTGTAAGCAGCCGGGAAGGGCATTCTTCCATGAGTTTCTGGTTGCGTCTCTGAATCGAGCAGTCCCGTTCGCCGTAATGAACCACATGCCCCTGAGCGTCGGCCATGACCTGAAATTCAATGTGATGGGGATTGATAATGAGTTTTTCAACATACATTTCGTCATCATCAAAACACGCCTTTGTCTCCGCCTGGGCTTCGGCAAAACGGGGGATAAAGTCAGAAGCATCCCGCACCTGGCGCATGCCCCGGCCGCCGCCGCCGGCACTGGCTTTAATCAGTACCGGATACCCGATGGTTTCTGCCGTTTGAAAAAGAACGTCACCATCGGTTTCACCATCGCTTCCAGGGACAACCGGAACATGATTTTGCTGCATCAATGACCGGGCGGCGGCCTTGTTACCCATCCGGCGGATAACATCCCCGGACGGACCGATGAAAATCAAACCTTCTGCCGTACAGGCATCGGCAAAATCGGCATTTTCAGATAAAAAACCGTACCCGGGATGGATGGCGTCACACCGCGTGGACAGGGCCACCTGGAGCAGAGCGTTTGT
>JAQWCN010000026.1 GCA_028705955.1 Eubacteriaceae bacterium | reverse complement strand
TTGATTTCCAGCGTTAATTGCTTTTATCTGTCCTTCATCCTGGCCACTCCATTATATTTCTAAACACTTCTTTTTATAAGGTCACCTAAACAATAGCGTAGATCTCTACCGAATTCCACGTTTAAAACCTTCAAACTACTCAGAAACTCTTTATTAAACGCCATACTCCTCCTTTAAGCCCCACACGTTTATAAAGCGGTTGGTGATCCGCTTGGGCCCCGATGCAGTTTAATGACCTGCCGGCAGGTCAAATTTTTGTATTAAAAAAATACCTTTCTTTCGGTGAAAAAAAGGTGAAAATCTAAACAATACAAATAAAAAAGCCGAAACACGCTGTTAATCAGCGTTTCCGGCCTTTTTAAAATTTTATAACTCAAATTTTTTATGAATATTCACCATGGCTTCTTTTGCCCGTTCTTTATCAATCAAACAACTCATTTTGATTTCTGAGGTACTGATCGTCTGAATATTGATGCCCATTTCAAAAAGTGCCTCGAAAAATTTGCTGGCAATCTCTGTATTTGCAACGATACCCGTTCCAATGACTGAAAGTTTTGCAATTCCCTGATCGAATGCAACCTTCTGGGCATTGACCTCAAAAGCAAATTTTTGAGATACTTCAACAGCCTCCGGCAACTCATCCAAGTTGACTGTAAATGAAATATCATTAACCGAAGTTCGGTTGACATTTTGAACAATCATATCCACGTGAATATTGGCGCTGGCCAATGAAGAAAAAAGCTGAAACGCAATCCCTGGTTTATCCGGCACTTCTAAAATTGAAATTTTTGCAATATTTTCATCTAACGCAATCCCTCTGACCAATACTTTTTCCATATCGAAATCCTCCTTGATAACGTGTTTTTCATTATTATTTTCAAAATTTTTGATGACCGTTCCTGGATTATTATTAAAACTTGAACGAACCACCAAAGGCAAACCGTATTTTTCTGCCAACTCCACAGAACGGGGATGAAGGACCCCAGCTCCTAAACTTGCCATCTCCAAAACCTCTTGATAAGAAATTTCATCTATTTTTTTTGCATCCGGCACAATACGTGGATCCGCATCATAAACGCCATCCACATCCGTATAAATCTCACAACAATCGGCACGAAGCGCCGCTGCCAGTGCCACCGCACTGGTGTCAGAGCCTCCTCTGCCCAATGTCGTGATCTCATGATTTTCATCAATTCCCTGGAAGCCTGCTACAATAACAATTTTACTATCATTTAATTCTTTTTCAAGACGATTGGTATCAATTTCCGAAATTCTGGCTCGTTTGTGAACATCTGAAGTTTTTATTCCACATTGTGCACCCGTTAGCGAAATCACTTTATAACCAATGGTTTGAATAGCCATAGCCAGTAAAGCAATTGAAACTTGTTCCCCTGTTGCTAAAAGCACATCCATTTCCCTGCTGGGAGGAGTCGGATTAATCTCATAAGCTAAATTGACCAATTCATCGGTAGAATCCCCCATCGCTGATACAACAACGACCACTTGTTTGCCTGCATCAACCTGAGCCACAATTCGTCTTGCTACCCGCTTGATTTTCTCTACCGTTCCAACACTGGTTCCACCATATTTTTGAACAACCAAATCTTTCATTGAACTGTTCCTATTCGTAAATTCTGGCATAAAACAAATCAGGAACCTTTTTCTTGATTTCTGTTACCATATCATCAAAGCTATCGGCATGAACTTCTCCCGTGTTAAAGAAAATTGTTTTATCACTAATGATGATATGGCTGCGGCCATTGACCTGATCCATTATTTTCATGATAAATTCCAAATCCTCTTCTTTTTTCAAGTTGGCTCTCAAATAGTATCGCCCTTCAAAAACGCTGTTTCCCAATTTTTGGAGTGGTTTATCCATTGGCAGATAAGAAGGATACGTTCCCTCTTTCATACAATTTATAATGTACAATGCATCACCAACTACTGCGTTTGCCGTAGCATCTTTGCCTGCACCCTTCCCATAAAACTGAAGTTCTCCAATAATATCTCCTGCAATGGAAATAATGTTAAATTCTGAATTAACATTACTCATCATTGATTCCTTCGGAAACAATACGGGTTCAACCGTTGTATAAACCTTATCCTTGTCTATCAATTTGGAATGTCCCAAATATTTAACGTTATAACCCATATCCCCAGCCATTTCAATATCAATGGCCCGAATATCGGCAAGTCCGCGTTTTTTTACATCTTCATCCCGGACAACGCCACCATATGCCAGCGTTGAAAGAATTGATAATTTACGGGATACATCATATCCTTCGATATCTGCTGTCGGGTCCGCTTCCGCAAAACCAATGCTCTGGGCCAGCTTTAAGGTATCTCCAAAATCTGCAGCATTCTCAGTCATTTTAGATAAAATAAAATTGGTTGTTCCGTTGAGGATCCCTTTAATCTCATTAATCCGGTTAATCTTAAGTTCCTCTTTTAAAGAAGCAATAATTGGAATCCCACCACCTACCGCTGCTTCGTAACGTAAAATCACATTGTTTTTTTGCGCCAGTGTAACCAACTCTTCAAAATATTCGGAAATGACGGCCTTACTGGCTGTTACAACGTGCTTTCCATTTTCCAGCGCAGCTTTGATCATCTTATATTCAAAATCCATTCCGCCTAAAAGCGCAATGACAATCGTGATATCCGGATCTTTCATAATCAGTTCCGGATCTGTCACGATTTGACAGATATGATCCGAGGGATCCACCTTTTTATTTGGATCTTTATCCAAAATTTTTGTAATAACTACTGGCTCCTCCAGGTTGTCTGCAAAGCGCCCCTTATTTAGATTAATCAATTCGTAAACGCCGGTTCCAATTGTCCCAAAACCTAATAATGCTATATTCAAATTTTTTTACCTCACTTGTTCTTGTTTATGCTACTCAATTCCAAATTTAATCGTTTTTCTGAAGAAAGCACTTGTATTTCTGTGGAAAACATTTTATCATATAGATACACGATAATCAATCACAATTTTGGAGGAAATATGAAAGAAAAATACATCAGTACCCGCGGAGGACAAAAAAACATTTCAGCATCAGCCGGTATTATCGCGGGCCTTGCAACCGATGGAGGACTATATGTCCCTTCCTTTATTCATGACATCCACATTAATATTAACGATCTGATCAACTTGACTTACAGTGCATTGGCAGAAAAAGTTTTTTCGTTATTCCTGGATGATTTCACCCCGGAACAAATTCATCACTGTGTCTCACAAGCTTATGATTCCGGTCTTTTTGAGATGGATGAACCGGTTTGTGTCAAAGAGGTTTCAGACCGTTTTTTCCTGGAACTCTATCATGGACCAACCTGTGCTTTTAAAGACATGGCTCTGACCATTCTTCCGCATTTGATGACAACATCCATGAAGATTCAAGGGATTAAAAAACAAATTCTTATTTTAACAGCCACTTCCGGCGATACAGGTAAAGCCGCTCTTGCCGGATTTTCTGATGTACCAGGAATCGGCATTATGGTGTACTACCCCAAGAATGGTGTCAGCACCATCCAGGAAAAACAAATGCTCACTCAAACAGGCCGTAATACCCGGGTTATCGGTGTAGATGGCAATTTTGATGATACTCAAAATGGCGTCAAATTAATTTTTAGTGATACGCCGTTTAATCAAGCAATGGACCAGGCCGGTGTGTTACTCAGTTCTGCCAACTCAATTAACATTGGCCGGCTGCTTCCTCAAATCATTTATTATTTTTTCAGTTATGTCAAACTGGTAAAAAATGGAAAAATTCACCCGGGCGATCCCATTAATTTTGTCGTTCCGACTGGTAATTTTGGTAATATTCTTGCCGGGTATTACGCATCCCTCATTGGACTCCCCGTCAATCGTTTTATCTGTGCATCCAACGCGAACAATATTCTAACTGACTTTTTTAAAACTGGCTGCTATGACAGAAACCGCAATTTTTATAAAACAATGTCTCCATCAATGGATATTCTAATTTCCAGTAATCTTGAAAGACTGCTTTTTGATTTGTCTGGCAACAATGCACCGGCTCTTGCAAAATTAATGACACAGTTACAGAATCGTGGTCACTATCACGTTTCATCTGAATTATTCAAAAAAACAACAAATTTGTTTTCCGGCGGTTTCACCAGCGAAAAAGCGACTGCCGAATCCATCAAAGAAATGTACGCCCAGTTCCATTATCTGATGGATCCACATACTGCGGTTGCAAATCAGGTTTATGAAACTTACCGTAGGCAAACCGGGGATTCTACCCCTGCTGTTATTCTCTCCACGGCAAGCCCGTATAAATTTGGACACAGTGTCTATCAAAGTATCTTTGGTCCCATCCCCGAAGGTCTGAATGATTTTGACGTCCTTAAATCCCTTGCGGATAAAACCGGCGTACCGATTCCAAAACCACTGACAAATCTGGATAAAAAACCTGATTTACACCATACTACTTGCCATAAAGATCAAATGGCTGAATGTATTTCCGATTTTGTACGGGAAGCGAAGGTCAATCAATGATCAACGTTCGTGTTCCTGCCACCTCCGCCAATATAGGCCCCGGATTTGATGCTTTTGGCCTCGCTTACCAACTGTATAACACCTTTTCTTTTCGGGAAAAAGACGATGGTAAACTGACCATCCGCGGTGTATCTCACCATTATCAAGGTAAAAGCAACCTGGTTTACAAGGCAATGAATCGCGTTTTTGAACGTGTAAATTACTCTCCAAAAGGTCTCTATATTTACTCTGATATTAATGTCCCGGTCAGCCGTGGGCTCGGCAGCTCAGCGACCTGTATTGTTGCCGGATTAGCTGGTGCCAATGCCTTATGTGGCCACCCTCTGACAGAAAAAACAATCTTTAATATGGCCGTCGAAATGGAGGGTCATCCGGATAATATTGCTCCTGCAATGTACGGTGGTCTTGTCTGTTCGATTGGCAACAACGATGACAATTATTATATAAAGAAAGAGGTTGCCGATTGCTTTGCTTTTCACCTGATCATTCCCAACTTTCCGCTATCGACAAAAGCAGCCCGAAAAGCACTGCCTAAGACCATTCCCCACAAGGATGGCGTCTTTAATGTATCCCGGGCCACCATGACTTATCTTGCTCTGACCGAAGGGCGGCCCGACATTCTATCTTTAAGCATGAAAGACCGGCTTCATCAGCCTTATCGTCGTTCACTCATCCGATCCTACGATATTGTATGCAAAAAAGCAGAAAAGTTTGGCGCATTAGGTGAATGCATTAGCGGTGCCGGCCCAACGATTCTTGTCATTACAAATCAAGAAGAAAGTAATAACTTCACAACCAGAATGTCCAGCTTTCTCCATGCAACAGAACCGGAATGGCGGCTATTAACGCTTAAACCCGATCACGTTGGCTATACCACTGAGGAAACGGAGGCCTGACCGATGATGAAAGATTATTTGATTGTCAACCGGGATGTCCTTCCGGATTATTTTATTAAAGTTTTAAAAGCAAGACTGCTGCTGGAATCTTCCCAGTGCAGATCTGTGAGTGATGCCGTAAAAAAAGTGGGCATCAGCCGAAGTACATACTATAAATATAAGGATACGGTCTTTAGCCCTTCCCAGGAATTCGGAAGGAAATTCACATTATCAATGTCTCTATCGGATACGCCTGGTATTCTCTCCAAAATTCTAAATATTTTACGGTCATACGAAACCAGCATCATAACGATTCACCAGGATATTCCGATCAATCACGCAGCCATTGTGATTGTGACGCTTGATGGCACCCATATGAGTGGAACCATTGACAGTTTGATCGAAGAGATCAAAGAAATTCCCGGCGTGTATAAAATTAGTCTTGTTGCCATGGAATAAAAGAAAGAGCCTGTTTGTAAAAAAATACAAACAGGCTCTTTCTTTTAATACCCCAACTCATCCAAAAGATTATCCAAATCATCTTTTTTACTTTGGTCTGCAATTGCACTAAGATATGTATTATCCACACGGGTCATATCAATATACGTCCGCTGACTGTCAACCTTAGCTTCGTATTTAATATAATTTTGCCCTTTTTTTTCTGAAACATCCGATGGTTTGTAACTTTCGTACCCACTCTTATCACTTTCATAGTGCTTTTGAGCCCCATCCTGGTCTTTTGCAACCATAAAGCGGAGCGAGCTGGAACCATCACTGGTAGTCGCTGTATAATAGGCATTCAGGTCATCTCCCAAAACCGTTGCGCTATCAATTTGAGTTACTTTATAGCCTTTTTCCGCCAATTTTTCCATAAAAGCATCCCCGGTAATGGCTGTTTTGGAACCACCGCATCCACTCATAGTAAAAACAACAAGACTAAGCGCAATGATCATTCCACTGATTTTGGTAACCTGTTTTTTCATTGAAATACTCCCGCTTTTTGGATTTCACGTTCACCCGCTTCTACCATTGAAACATGATCAATCGTGGCCCCGCCCAGACAAGCTGTTCCATCGTATAGGACGACTTCTTGTCCCGGTGTCACGGCGCGTTGTTGCGTGTCAAATTCAATATGAAGTCTGCCATTTTCAAGGACTTGAACGGTTACGCCTTGATCCGGCTGACGATACCTGAATTTTGCCGTACAGTGAAATTCTTTCTGCTCTGGCATCTGACCGGAAACCCAACTCATTTCAGAAGCATCTAAAGCTCTGGAATAAAGTGCTGGATCATCATCTCCCTGAACCACATACAAAATATTCTTCTTCAAATCTTTTTTTACCACAAACCACGGTTCTCCTGTCCCCTGGCCGCCAATACCCAATCCCCGGCGCTGACCCAGCGTATAATACATCAAACCATTATGTTTGCCTTTGATATTTCCCTTAAGATCCATAATTTTTCCAGGTTGCGCCGGTAAATACTGACTGAGAAATTGAGTGAAATTACGTTCTCCAATAAAGCAAATCCCGGTTGAATCTTTTTTATCCGCCGTAATTAAATGATATTCCTCTGCCAAACAGCGCACCTCACTTTTTTGAAGATCGCCAATCGGAAATAACGTTTTGGACAACTGGGTCTGCCCCAACTGACACAAGAAATAGGTTTGATCTTTATTTTGATCTTCTGCCCGCAGCAGCCTGAAGCGTCCATCCACTTGGTCAATCTGGGCATAATGTCCTGTAGCCAGATACTCCGCTCCTGCCACCTTCAGGGCATAATCCAAAAAATATTTGAATTTTATTTCTTTATTACACAATACATCCGGATTGGGTGTCCTTCCTTGTTCATATTCCTTCAAAAAATATTTAAAAACATGATCATAATATTCTTTAGTAAAGTTTACCGTATAATATGGGATTCCGATCGTTTCACAAACACGCTGAACATCTTCATAATCAGCCGTTGAAGTACAAACCCCATTTTCATCCTTTTCTTCCCAATTCTTCATAAAAATACCGATGACATCATGACCCTGTTGCTTAAGCAACAAGGCGGCTACCGACGAATCCACGCCACCAGACATTCCAACCACAATTCTCATAAATCCTCCAATCACTCGACTTTATAATCTGTAAATCCTTTTTCTTCTTGTCTCATTATTTTTGATATTCGATGTATTTTTACCGCCCGATTGATCAAGTATAATCCAAGGCCGATAAAAATAACAGCTAAAATTGACGTAAATAGCGATGCGAATCCGCCGGAGTTTAAAAATGCCATTAATCCAAAAACAATCAGCAGCACGCCAATAACCATTCTTACCAAACGCCAAACGCCAAAATCATCATGCTTAAAAAACAGCATTCCTATTCCAATGGAAAGTGACCAGATTCCAATAATGATAATAAAAAAACCAACAATAACATTGGGAATCATTAGGAAAACAGCCCCAAGTGCAAGATTAAAAATACCCCTTCCCGGACCTATTGATACACTTTCTTCCTGTTTTATTCGTTTTTTAAAATATAACAGGATGTATAAACTCCCCATAACAATACGCTGGATTCCAATAAGAAAAACAAAAATTCCAATGGCATCCATCCCCGGAAGCATCAACGCCAAAACAGCAATAACAATATAACTGACCCCTTCCAAAAGCATCATCCACCAGCGTCCAAAAACTTTATTAAGTAATCCCATTCCAAAAGTTACGCCATCTCTGTCAAGCATGATGGATCTCCTTGAAAAAAAGAGATAGATTAAAATAGCTATCTTGATACGTTA
This sequence comes from Eubacteriaceae bacterium, assembly GCA_028705955.1. Taxonomy (GTDB): domain Bacteria; phylum Bacillota; class Clostridia; order Eubacteriales; family Eubacteriaceae; genus JAQWCN01. The sequence continues at coordinate 8,929 of JAQWCN010000026.1, read as the reverse complement.
TCATATTTTACTCCTTTTTCTTTATTATATAAAAAAACACTTTACAAATGCATTGGTCTTGAATTAACCTAATATCAAGTTTAAATGTTTATACTAAATACTAAATGAAAATCGATTAGTTGGGAGACATCAAAATGAAAAAAATTCTAAGTCATCTTGAACCAAAGACCGTTTTTGAACAATTCGAACAAATTTGTCAAATTCCGCACGGTTCCTATAATACGAAAGCACTGGCTGATTATTGTGAAGGCGTTGCCTTAAACAATAACTGTCCCTGCCTTCGTGACGGCGCCGGTAACTTGATTATTACCATTCCTGCATCTCCGGGGCATGAAGCAGCTGAAGCGATCATCCTTCAGGGTCATCTCGATATGGTCTGTGAAAAAAGCAGCCAATCAACCCACGATTTTAAAAATGATCCCCTTTCACTTCAGGTCAATGGCGATTTTATTTCTGCCAACCAGACGACCCTCGGTGCCGATGATGGTATTGGTATCGCCATGTGCCTGGCATTAATGGCTGATCATTCCATTGTCCATCCAAAACTTTATTGTGTTTTCACAACAGAAGAAGAAGTCGGTATGGATGGGGCTTATGCCTTGGATCTTTCTTCCCTTTCTGATGTTCACCAGATGATTAATCTGGATTCAGAGGATGAAGGCCAAGTTACTGTGGGCTGCGCCGGTGGCGCACGCGTTGCATGCACCTTTCCACTCCATCGGGTTAAAGCCAAAGGGCTCCAGGCAACAATCACCGTTTCAGGTCTGGCCGGTGGTCATTCCGGTGATATGATTAACAAATTTGGATTTAACGCAAATATTCTCATGGGCAAAATTCTGGCTGCCATCTCAAAAGAAATTGACATCAGCATCTCCCATTTATCCGGTGGAACCAAAGACAATGCCATTCCCCAAACTGCTCAAGCCGAACTATTAATTGGCCCGGACGAACGGGAATCTTTGGATCTGCTGGTCAATAAACTACAGAATACCTATAAAAATATAGCTGCTCCCATGGATCAGAATCTTTCCTTTACCATTCAATACGGGAAAACCAAACAAGTTGAAGTTTTAGGCCCCGATTCTGAAGAACTGGTTATTTTCGCCTTAGGTATAGCTCCAAATGGCGTTCAAGCCATGAACCGAAGTGGAAAAGATGTGGTGGATACCTCTCTAAACCTTGGGATTGTTCAAATGGAACGTAGTGCATTGGTCATTATCTTTAATGTTCGAAGTACCAATAATGACTCCCGGGATTTTTTATGTGAACAACTCACTGCATTCTCTGATTTTTTGGGCGGATCATCTAAAACGACCGGACAATATCCTGCCTGGCCAAAACGTAATAATTCCCAGCTCGTACGTACACTCAATACCGTTTATCGCAAACTCTTTGATCATGATTTGAACATTGTCACGATTCATGGCGGTTTGGAATGCAGCCTTTTTGCCGCTGCCTTACCTGATTTAGACATCGTCTCAATCGGACCGGATAATCTGGATATTCACACACCCAATGAACATATGTCCATTTCCTCTGTCAATCGAACCTGGCAATTTCTTTTAGAAATCCTCAAGACATTAGCTTGAATTCGTCGCTAAACCCTACAGATAAACCCAGCAGTTTTTGCTCTGTAAAGCAGAACTGCTGGGTATTTTTAATATTCAGAATCAACATCTGTTGTCGGTGTCGGTGTCACTTCTGTTGTCGTCTGTGTTGAATGATTCGTCAGTCCTGTAAAGAACTGTGTCACTGATGTTTTGTTAACTCCCGTATTAACCCCTAAAAATCCAACCCAAATGAACAACGTATATAATACCGCAATCCCGATAATAATAGCCCGGCGAACCAATCCAAATTTCCGGTGATGAACCAACAAATAGATCCCAAAAGGAGGTACAACCAATAGCATTAGAACAATGAATCCCGTTTTTGCACTAAGTACATTCCATTTTTTCCTCATTGTTTTCGGTGCCACTTGTTCATTGGTATTATCAGAAGTATTTCCCTCATCTTGATCCCCAGGATAATGTGAAGAATCATCAGGTATTTGATCATTCCAGTCATCCTTCAATGGTTCTTCATACGGTGCTTGATCATAAGTATTTTGATATTTATCCGGATGAAGCATGACATCTGTTACACATGATTTATACCATCCCAGAACTTTTTCATCCGTTGATTCAATCCGCAGCAATACATGATTTGCATCTTTCATAGAAAAATCGATACTGATCCGGTCGGCCCCATATTCAGCAGTAATCTGGCTGTTGCGTTTATGATATTTTATTTTTGTAAAGTCCCCATTTTCCAATGCAATCTCGGACCCATCAAGCCATTGGTCAACCTGCCCCGGCGCAGATAAATGTTCCTTCATATCAACACTCCTATCATATAAGCTGTTTTTTATTATAACATGCTTTCTAAAGTCTGGGATAAAAAAGGCTAAAAAAAAAGCCTGGGTTATAAACCCAAGCTCTTTTTTAATGTTCTATTAAGCAGGTGTAACATTCTTTGCCTGAAGACCACGAGGACCTTCTTCAATATCAAAAGTCACGGCCTGACCTTCGTTCAATGTTTTGAAACCATCACCAACAATTGCTGAGAAATGTACAAACACATCATCTCCATCTTCTCTGGAAATAAAACCAAATCCTTTTTCATTATTAAACCATTTAACTGTACCTGTATTCATCATGGTACCTCCTATAAAATCTATCCAGGAGTTCATAAAAAAACACACATTTTTGCAAAGCATTTTCTATGGAGTGGAAAATGACTTGCAAAAATGTGTGAAATCAATTACTACTTCCTAAGACACCTTAATCATACACTAATAAAATTCTATTGTCAATTAAAAAAACAAAAAAATCGTTTCTTTATTTGTCAAAAGGCTTAAACAGGATCCCCTAACCCGGAGACCCTGTTGTTTTTTTATCTTCTTCCACAAATTTCAAAAATAGCATTTTGATAAGCTGCAAACGTCTCCTGATTATACAAAACAAACAGAACCCATTCAATTTTTCCCGGAAACTGAAAAGTAAAATCATGCACGGTCTGAATAGCAAGATGTGCGGCTTCTTTTAGCGGGTAACGATAAACCCCTGTAGCAATAGATGGAAATGCAAGGCGTTTAATATCATGTTCCACAGCAAGGTTCATGCATGAGCGGTAACATGCCACTAAATCCTGGGCTTCTCCTCTCCCGCCGCCATGCCATACTGGTCCCGGTGTATGAATAACATACTGGCAGGGCAAATGGTAGGCCCGGGTAATCCGGGCTTCTCCAGTGGGACATCCCCCAAGGGTTCTGCATTCTTTTAACAGCTCTGGACCCGCTGCTTGATGAATGGCACCATCAACCCCGCCCCCACCCAAAAGAGAGCAATTTGCAGCATTAACAATGGCATCCACATCATGATCCAACGTGATATCCCCTTTGATTGCACGTATCATTTAATTCCTCCCCTGCTTTTGTTTAATGCTTTCTCATAACTTCAATCTGGTAACCATCCGGATCCGTTAAAAAATAATAATTATTTACCCCTGCTGTCAGACCACATAATTTCCCCACACAATAGCCCTTGGCTTCTTGTTCAGCATGCATTGCTTCCAAATCATCAACCTCTACCGCGATATGACCATATCCATTTCCCAGCACATAAGGCTTTTCCGGATCATAATTATAGGTCAGTTCCATTTGGAATTCACCTTTCCCATCTCCAAGATAGACCAGAGTAAATTTCCCTTCAGGTTTATCAATCCGACGAACTTCCTTTAATCCCAAAGCATCATCATAAAACTTTAAAGATTTATCCAGATCCATTACACGAATCATCATGTGAATCATTTTGCAATTTGCCATATTCTATCCTCCTGTTATTGAATCATTTGCCGGTAAAAATCATAACTTTTCATCCTTCGTCCAAGTGCGTGAACAATATAGGCATTCATTCGTCCCACAATACGGTGTATTTCTTCGGGATTCCATGTATAAACACAAATTTCTTTAACCGGTGAAACCAAAAGCCTGAGCATTACCTGACGTTCAGATTCTGATAAAACCTCAGCCTTTGTATCGATCCCACATTGCGCACATATCACTCCCCCTTCTTTAATTGAAAAAGCATTGATTCCTTTTGTCGCATTACATCCCACACAACGGTCGAGCACCGGACCAATCCCCTGTACTCCAGAAAGCTTGAGTTGAAAAGCGGCGATCAACGCTTCATCATTTTGTGCTTTGTTTTCTGACAAGTAATACAGAATATGCGTTACGACTTTTAAAATCGCCTCGTCGCCTTGATAAACATCATAAAATCCGTCGATAAGCTCCAAAAGATATGATGCCAAAGCCATTTTACCTACATTTTGTCGCAAAGGATAAAATGCCTGAATCAAACTGGCTTCATTGATTTGAGCGAAATTTTTGCCAGGATAATACACGATACGGCTTAACGCAAAAAGCTGTGTCGCCACTGAAAGGGAATTTTTTTTCCGCCGTACTCCTTTAGCGATGGCCCGTTGTTTTCCCTCTTTTTCCGTAAAGAGCGTTAATATTTTATCCTGATCTTGAAACGGCTGTTCCCGGATAACCAGCGCTTTGGTTTTAACCAGTGCCATTTACTCGAAATACCCCAGATCTTTAAGGTCATAGGCCTTTTCGCGCCAATCCGGACGAATTTTTACCCAAAGCTGGAGATTGACCGGTTGTTTTAAAAAGAATTCTATATCCTTCCTCGCGTCCATTCCTATTTTTTTAAGCATTTGTCCTTTTTTACCAATAATAATCCCTTTGTGACTTTTCTTCTCACAAAACAAGGTTGCTTCAATATCAATCAGATTTTTATCTTTTCGGGGACGCATTTTTAATATTTCAACAGCAATGCCGTGGGGTATTTCATCTCTTAAACATTTTAGTGCTTTCTCTCTTATAATTTCTCCTACGATAAAACGTTCAGATTGATCGACAACCATATCCTCTGGAAAATACTGTGGACCCTCCGGCAATTTTGCCTTAATGGTTTTAAGCACTTCCTCTATTCCTTCTCCCTTTTGAGCACTGACCGGCAAAATCTCCGAAATACAATCATAGGCCTGATATTTGGCAATGACCGCCAATAATGCTTCCCGGGGAAGGGTATCAATTTTATTGATAAGCAAAAACACTGGCGTTTTTGTCTTTTTTAACACTTTTAAAATATATTCATCCCCGGAACCAATAAACGGTTCCGGTTCAACCAAATATAAAATTACGTCCACATCCACCAATGTATTGGAAATGGTTTTTTTCATATAATCCCCCAACTTGTTTTGGGGTTTGTGTACTCCCGGAGTATCGATAAATATCATCTGGGAATCATCATCGGTACGAATGCACCGGATACTGTTTCGCGTCGTTTGCGGTTTGCTCGAGGTGATGACCAGTTTCTCCTTCATCACCTGATTTAATAATGTCGATTTTCCCACATTAGGCCGGCCAATCAATGCAATAAATCCAGACCGGTATCCGTTATAATCCATAGTATTTCCCTTCTAATGAATCCATGTCATCATCCACTGCCAAATCTTTGGCAGAAAGATAATACATCCTACGACCACTGAAACAATCGCCATTAAGAGTACCGCTCCAGCCGCTGTATCTTTCGATGCCTTGGCCAATTCATGATACTCTTCGGTATAGAGGTCCACCAAAGTCTCCACCGCAGTATTTACCACTTCCAAAATCATGACAAAGCCAATAACGATCACGAGAGCCAGCCATTCAGATTCTGAAATATGGAAAAAAAATCCCATTAATACGGCCAACGTTCCCATGAATGCATGAATCTTCATATTCGGCTGGGTTTTCAGTACATAAAACACGCCCTCAAAAGCAAAGTGGAAACTACGTCTTAAACGTCCCATCGTTCTCCCCCTGTCAGTTGATGTCGCCCATAATGGCTTTTTCCCGTTCACGCATCGCACTTTTGTCGGCTGCCTCCATATGGTCATATCCCAAAAGATGCAAAACAGAATGAACGGTTAAATAACACACTTCCCGGACAAAACCCGTTTCATAGGTTTCGCCTTGTTTTTGCGCCTGCTCCGGATTGATCACAATATCACCGAGCAACACGGGAATGTGTGAAGGCGTCGTCAGTTGCTTCGTGTCTTGTGGGTAAGAAAGCATTGGAAACGACAAGACGTCCGTTGTACGGTCAACATCTCTGTACGTTGCATTGAGCGTATGAATTTCCTCCGGCGTCACCCAGGAATAACTGATTTCAAATGGGCGTATTTCACAATCGATACCCTCAGTTTCCAACGTTTTACCAATATAGTCTTCAATTTTTTGCTTAAGCCCCTGGTCCAACGGATGAGGGGTTTGATTATCAAAAGTAACAGTCAGCATTTAATGATGATCCTTTATTTGTTTTTTTCGTCTTTCTTTTTTCTGATCTTCTTTTTCGTAAGCTTCAATAATCCGTTGCACCAGACGATGACGTACAACATCATTTTGTGTAAATACTATAAAAGCAATTCCCGGAATATTGCATAAAATGCGTTGAACTTCCTTTAAACCAGAACGCTTGCCATCCGGCAAATCAACTTGGGTAATGTCACCTGTCACAATCACTTTGGAACCCGCCCCAAAACGGGTTAGAAACATTTTCATTTGTTCTGGCGTGGTGTTTTGAGCTTCATCCAGGATAATATAAGCATTTTCCAATGTCCGTCCCCGCATATAAGCCAACGGTGCCACTTCAATCAACCCTTTTTCCATATTGCGTTCAAAAGCTTCCGAACCCATAATTTCAAAGAGGGCATCATATAACGGTCTTAAATATGGATCCACTTTATCTTGAAGATCCCCGGGTAAAAATCCCAGTTTTTCCCCAGCCTCTACTGCTGGCCGGGTAAGAATCAACCGGTCCACTTCACCATTTTTAAATGCAGTAATGGCCATCGCCATGGCTAAATAGGTCTTCCCTGTTCCTGCCGGACCAATGCCAAAGACCATATCATTTCTGCGAATAGCCTCAATATACTGATGCTGCCCCAATGTTTTTGCCCGGATCGGTTTACCCCGGGTTGTAAAACAAATGGTATCATCCTGGAGATCCCCAAAAGTTTTTTCCAGACCCTTTTCTTCCAACTTCATAATATAATCCGTGCTGTCTTTACCAATAGCACCTTGTTTTTTTACCATCCGGACCATTTCTGTCAAAACCCGGAATGCCGCTTCTGCCATAGCAGATTCCCCGGAAATCTTAATAGCACCATCCCGAACACTGATATTAACCCCAAAACGTCCTTCAAGAAGTTTAATATTACTATCGTATTCTCCAAAAACCCGTTTTAAAATTTCCGGAGATTCAATGATTAATTTCTTTGTCTTATTTTCCAAATATGCGTTTCTCCTGACTTTTATTTCTCACTGTAATCTGGCGTGTATAATTTTTCCAAAATACCATAGCCCTCCGGGCAATCGATAATGGCTATGCCTCCAAGTTCTATTTTAAAGTGCCACTTACTGTCCATCGGCAATTCCAAAAGATTGAGCAGTAAACTATGCACGGTGCCCCCATGGGCAATAATCAAAACCGTTTTATTTAGATGATCCTTTTGGTGTTCAGCCAAAAAAGTTTTGAGACGCTTATGATAATCTACGTAGTTTTCACCACCAGGCACCGGTTGATGATTATAATCAGCCATCCAAGCCTCCCAGGCCGCTCTATCCCTGTTCATTGCCTCTTGAGGTGTTAGGCCATCAAAAATACCAAAATTAAACTCTTTAAGCGTTTCATCCACCATTAATGGTTGATTCAAACGGCCGGCCATTTCTTCTCCAATAATACGGGCTCTGGCTATGGGACTGGCATAGATTAAATCGATGGGTGTGGTCTGATCAATTTTTACCAGTTCATCTTCCAATATCGCCTTCATTTGTATCCCCCGGGGCGTATATTCAGATTCTGTCCATCCATTGAACCGTCCCTCAGCATTCCCCGTTGTCTCTACATGACGCACCAAAATATATTTCATAATGCTATTATTATACTCCATGAAACCTAAAAAAACCAGCACCACTAATCTGTGGTGCTGGCTGTTTAATTAAAACACGCATTAATTTCTACGATGTCTGCGACGATCCAATTCAGATAAAATCTTTTTACGTAACCGGATATCTGTCGGGGTTACTTCCACCAATTCATCATCTTCAATAAATTCAAGTGCTTCTTCCAGTGAAAACACCTTGGGTTCAATCAATTTAAGGGCTTCATCTGCTCCAGACGAACGGGTATTTGTCATTTTTTTATTTTTAATTGGATTAACAATCATATCGTCACTCCGATTGTTGATACCAATAATCATTCCTTCATAAACCTTCGTCCCCGGTGTTACCATCATTGTTCCCCGGTCACTGAGATTAAACAAGGAATACGCCATGGTTTCACCATCAACACCAGAGATGAGCACACCGTTTTGTCTTCCAGGAATTTCTCCCATATAGCGTTCAAAAGAATCAAACCGGCGAACCAATGTTCCTTCGCCGTGGGTATCATTAACAAATTCACTTTGATAGCCTAACAGCCCCCGCGTTGGAACACGGAACTGCAAATCGCACCAGCCTTCATCCGTTGTCATAGAAACCATCATTCCCTTACGTAAATTAAGTTTAGAAATAACGGTTCCCGAATATTTTTCCGGTACATTGGCAACCACTTCTTCCACGGGTTCCATCTTATGACCCGTTTCATCGGTATGAAAGATAACTTCCGGTTTGGAAACTGCCAGTTCATATCCTTCACGGCGCATGTTTTCAATTAATATAGACAAATGCAGTTCCCCTCGACCGGAAACTTTAAACCCTTCTGTTGTATCCGGGAGCGGTTCTACTGTCATTCCCACATTAACTTCCAATTCTTTTTCAGATCGGAAGAGC
>JAQWCN010000154.1 GCA_028705955.1 Eubacteriaceae bacterium | reverse complement strand
TATACCCGGGATTATCCGGATTGCCCATACATTATTAAAGCCCGGATGCAGCTTATGCGGGACTTTGGATGCTATCCGGCGGCCAATTCTTCTTTCCTGCTCAATCTGGGATTGGGAACCCTGGCGGTGCGGATGAAACAATACTGTATCAATGGGATGACCATAGCCCAATATTTGTCCGGGGCAAAAGGCATCGCGTCCGTTTCTTATCCGGGACTGCCGGGAGACCGGTACCATGATTTGGCGAAAAAATACCTGCCGAACGGGACAAGCGGGGTCATTTCCTTTGTGGTGGCCGGAGGCCGGGACAAAGCTGTCGCCTTTATGGACCATTTAAAACTGGCTTCCAACGAAGTTCATGTGGCAGATATCCGGACGTGTGTCCTTCATCCCGCGTCAGCGACCCATCGTCAGCTTTCGGATGAACAGTTGGTCGCTGCCGGTATCAACGCCGGCATGATCCGTCTGTCGGTGGGGCTGGAAAATGTTGAGGATATCATTGCAGATTTGGACAAAGGGTTAAAGGCGATTCATCAATAAGCGTTTATTATTTCCGGATGAGGTGTGTCATCCGGAAATAATTAGATTTATGCTGGTGAAACGCAAATAATTATAATCATATTGGAAACAGATATGGTATAATATTTTTCAATTGCAGTTTTTATTTGTTTCATCAGGAATCAAATGAAAAAACAGGTATAATCATTATATGAAAAAGGGGGAGGACATTTAATGTACTCAAAGGAAACGACCATTATTAATAAATCCGGTCTGCATGCACGGGCCGCGTCAGAATTTACCAGACATGCCACTCAATTTGAATCGGAGATTACCGTAAAAAATCTTGAGGACAAACGGGAAGGCAATGCCAAATCGATCATCGCGGTGATGGCCATGTCGCTGCCGAAGGGGACACCGATTGCGATTCAGGCGGACGGGGATGATGAGATCGAAGCGGTGGATAATATGATTGCCTTGGTCGCCGATGGTTTTGGTGAAGAAGAATAAATCAATGAGCCCGGAAGGGCTTTTTTTATTGATACTTTTTTGTTCTATTTTTGCAAAAAAGTATCTGTTCACTGGGGTAAAGGAGAGCGAATATTTTCCGTGTACAAGATTTATCTAATTTGTTAAAATAGTGACAAATAGAAAAGTGGATAAATTGGAGAACATGGAGGAGAACAGGTTATGATTGCAGACGGCAATATTAATAAAATTAAACACGATGTGCTTTATGAAGTGGCAAAATTAGCTTTTGCAGGGGAGTTAGAGGAAAAACGGGATTTTCTGCCAGAAAAAATGATTCCGGGAACGATTCCGCATTTTCGCTGCTGTGTTTATAAAGAACGGGAAATTATTCGTCAGCGAATTCGCCTGGCGGAGGGAAAATCTGCAGGCCCGAAGGATGATGGCAACATTATTCAGGTGATTCAGGCTGCCTGTGCAGATTGTCCCATTTCCAGTTATGTGGTGACGGAAAATTGCCAGAATTGCCTGGGAAAAGCTTGTGTCAATGCCTGCCGTTTTGGGGCTGTTCATCCCGGGGAAAAGCGGTCCCGGATTGACCCCAATAAATGCAAGGAATGTGGCCAGTGTGCGAAAGCCTGCCCCTACAATGCCATTGCCCATTTAAAACGGCCCTGTAAATTCAGCTGTCCGGTGGATGCCTTGACGTACGATGAAAATGGCCTGTCAGTCATCGATGAAGAGAAGTGTATCCGCTGCGGGGCGTGTATCCATAAATGTCCTTTTGGTGCGATTGGAACCATTAGTTTCATTACCGATGTTATTGCGGCGCTTCAGTCGTCCCGTCCGGTATACGCCATGCTGGCGCCTGCGACAGAAGGTCAGTTTGGAGCGGATATTTCCATGGCCAGCTGGCGAAAAGCGGCGAAAGAAGTTGGTTTTACCGATTTAATTGAAGTGGGTCTCGGCGGAGATCTAACCACGTCCAGCGAAGCACTGGAGTGGCTTGAAGCGTATGAAAAAGGAGAAAATAAAACGACCTCCTGCTGTCCGGGCTTTGTGAATATGATTCGCAAACATTTCCCCGAATTTGAACAGTTGATTTCGACGACAGTGAGTCCCATGTGCGGCGTGTCGCGGATGATTAAAGCCAAAGATCCGGAAGCGATTACCGTTTTTATCGGCCCCTGTGTGGCTAAAAAATCGGAAGTGGTGGATCAAAAAATCGAAGGAAATGCCGATTACGTTTTGGCCTACAGTGAAATCAAGGCGTTGTTTCGGGCGAAAGAGGTTACCCTTCAGCCGGTGGAAGATACGTATCAGGAATCCTCAATTTATGGCAAGCGCTACGGTAATTCCGGAGGCGTGACCGATTCGGTTCTGGAATACCTTAAAGAATTGGGCCACGATGAAGCGCTTTCGGTTTGCAGGGCCAATGGCGCCAAAGACTGCAAACGCGCGCTCATGATGCTAAAAGCAGGAAAATTAAAGGAAGAATTTATTGAAGGGATGGCTTGTGAAGGCGGCTGTGTCGGTGGGCCCAGTTGTCAGGAAAACAACCGAAAGACTAAAAAAGACCGGGATTTCCTAATTTCAAAAGCGGACCAACGGAGTATTAAGGACAATTTGAGTGAAGTGGATCTCGAAAGTTTTTCGATGCACCGCTAAACGCTAAAAGAGAAAACGGGGCTGTTGCACTAAGCGGATGAATTTTGCTTAGTGCGACAGCTCCGTTATTTTTGTGTTGAAAAGGAAATTCCATCACCGGTGCTGGTGGCAGTGACGGCACCGTTTTTATCGGTGCGGTAAAGCGTATAGCCGGAAACCCGCTTGAGCATTTTCTCACTGGGCAGGCCGTAATCATTGCCGGCACCAACGGAAATCACGACTGTTTTTAGCCGGCTTCCGCAGGCCTGAAGCCAGGGAGTTCGGGTTGACGAGTTGGAACCATGATGACCGGCCTTGAGGACGTCACAACTGATATCGGCACCGCCGGCCAGAATTTCATCTTCTTCCCGGGATTCGGCGTCCCCGGTAAACAGGAAGGCGTCGTTGCCGTGGGTCATGCGGTAGACGAGGGAAGAATTGTTTAGATCATCGTATTGATTGCCCGAAGGACCCAGGCAGGTAAAGGTGCAATCAGAAAGGGTGAATGTTGTTCCGGGTGAAGGACTTTCAGCCGGGATGTTTTTGGCGGAAATGGCTTCAAGGGTCCGGGTGTAGGTTTTGGTTGTCGTGGCTTGGGGACTGATCAGCACTTTGCCGATATCAAACGCTGCAATGACAGACCGGGCCCCGCCGATATGGTCGGCATGGGCATGGGTGAGAATCAGAGTATCAATGCGGGTCACGCCCAAATCTTTTAAATCGGAAACCAGGGTATGCTGGTGTTCGGAGTCCCCGGTATCGATCAAAGCCGTTTGCCCGTCGCTGGCCTGGATACAGGTGGCGTCGCCCTGGCCGACATCCAGGTAGGTGATGCGCACCTCACCGGAAGCAGGCAGCTCCGTTGTGTCACTTGAGATGCTGCATCCGCCGGCCAACAGCATTAAACCAACAAAGAGACTTGTTAAAACAAGAAGGTGTTTATTTGCCATGGGTCAGGCTTTCCAGCAGGGATTGGGCATTCTTTAAGGCCCGGGCGGTTTGTGCCTGGTCGATGTGGTAATGCTTTCCGTCAAAGCAAAGAATATCCCCTTCTGAGGCGTTGGCAGGCAAAAGGCTGCGGCTGATGGTTTTCGTGATTTCACCGCTTTCGTTATCGGTAAGAATGGCTTGAGGACCTTCAAAGCGGTCAATGGTATAGTGTGACATTAATTCTCCTTTTTTATTGTGGTTCGAGCAGGGTAAAATGGTTTTTCCGGCAGGTGATGAGCTTGTCTTTTTTCATTTTTGACAAAGCGGCGGACAAAGCGCTGCGGTCGACGCCCAGGTAATCGGCCAGTTCCTGGCGGTTGAGGGGGATATCAAAGGCGTCGCTGTTTTGGATGTCAGCCTGTTGGGAAAGATAGGATAACACCTTTTGACGGATGGAATGCTTGGATGCGTGTTCGACCCGTCGGGATAAAGCAAGGGTTTTTTGAGCCAGCAGAGGGACCAAACCGGAAAGCAACGCGGCGGT
>JAQWCN010000025.1 GCA_028705955.1 Eubacteriaceae bacterium | reverse complement strand
CAGCCCGATGACCGTGTCGCTTTGGGTGTAGCTAACTACCTGGGAACCGCCAGAGTACGTACCCCCGGTCACCAGCGCCCCGTTCTGGGTTCCGTTGTCACTGCCCCCGGTAGACAGACTGTAGCTGCTGCCTTTTTTGATATCCGGTGAACTGATGACAATATTGGAATAGGTTTTGGACGGAGTGTAGCTGATCAGGCTTTTGCCGGAGCTGTCTGAAACATTGACCATTGTCCCGGCACTTTGTGCGTCGGTAAAGGTCATGCAGATGGCGCCCTGGGTGGAACTGGTGGATGGGGCCTGGGCCATGCCGGAACTGCCGGCCGCCACAAAGGTGCCTCCGGAAATGTCAAAGGTGCCGTCATAATCCAGTGCCGCGTTGCCGTCGTTGGTCGGGCCGTCCACCAACACCGTTCCACCGGTCATGGTAATGGAACCGTTGGCGTCCAGACCGTCTCCGTCGGCACTGACGATGAGCGTCCCCCCGTCCATCGTCAGCGTGTTGTTGCTGCTGGTCGATGAGAAATCACTGGCGTCAGCCCTGTCGCTGCTGGTCGAAGAACCATCTCCCCCGGCGACATTGACACCGTCATCACTGGCCGTTACTTTTATGGTTCCTCCCTTAATGGTAATGTTGCTGCCTTCAAGGCCTTCGTAACTCTTTGAGATTGTAAGGGTTCCATTATTAATAGTGAGGGTATTGTCGGCGTGTATCCCGTCATCCCCGGAAGCAATGTCCAGGGTTCCTTGATTGATGGTAACCGAATCATTGGCGTGAACCGCATCGTCTTTGGTGTCCAGTTTATAGGTCCCGCCATCCAGCGTAAGTGTTCCTGTGGACTTGAAACCTTTATAACTGCCGGTATCCGTTGTCGTGCTTGTTTCATCACTTTGCTTCATGCCGGGGTCCATTCCTGTATCGGTTTTGGTCAGCGCATTGGCCGATCCTCCTCCGGTGTTAATGGTAAACTGGCCGTCTTTCACCGTGAGATCCGTGACGGCCTGAATGCCGTCAGCCCCTGCCGTGATCGTGTACGTCCCGCTTCCAATGAGGACTTTGCCCTGACTGGCGTCTTCATCATTGGTGGCTTTAATGCCGTCCCCGGTGGCTTTGACGGTATAGGTTCCACCGGCAAACTGGGCGCTGTCCCGTCCGACAATGCCGTCGTCTGCCGAGGTGACGGTGTAGGTGCCTTCTACCATCATTAAAGCGTCCTTGCATTTAATGCCGTCCCCGGACTGGGCGGTCACTGTCAGGCTCCCCGTCCCGTTAAAAGATAAATCAGACTTGGAAAATACCACCGCATCCGGTTCCGAATTGGCTGTATCATCATAAACCCGGTTTGTTCCGTCGGACAACGTATTGGTCGTATCCGGTTCCAGGGAAATAATGGCTTTGCCTGCATCTTTAATGTAAATCGGCGAGCTGGTTTCACTGTGAATTTCCGCACCGTTCAGAACCAGCCGCACCGTTCCGTCGGTGCTGGAATTAACGACAATGCTCCCGTTGGTCAGCTTGCCGGATATCACATAGGTTCCAGCCTTGCTGATCGTGACGGTGCTGTCTTTTGCTTCGGCACCATCACCGTCCACCGTCGCTTTTGTTTCCTCAAGCTTAATGGTTGTATAGGTATCATTCTTCCATTCTGTATACGCATTGTCCCCCACATCAATCGTCGTGTCCGCCGCCTGGGTCGTCTGGGATGTACACCCTGACGAAAACAAGGCAACGGCGGTAATACAAAAGATGAGAAGGGTCAACGTGAATTGAAAGTATTCTTTTCTATTCTTTAACATTTTTATACCTCTCCAAAATAGGATCAATCCATTGATCCCTATCAATACACTCAATTAACGTGTCCAATGACCGATTATAATGCCGTTGCCATGGTTTTTGCCCGACCGCAAATAACGGTAAGATTCCCATTCCGGCAGCGAACATCATCAATAAAAGCTTTCTCGTTATTGTTATCTTTCAAAATGATCTGATACTCCAATTCATACATACTGCCCAGGTTGGTGGTCTTGACCGATTCCAGTTCGTACCTTTTTAAGTAATGCTCAAAAACCGAATCAAAAACCGATGTATAATCCAGATTTTCCGGAATCAAAATGGTCAAATGTTTTTCCAGCTGCGCTTTCGCCGGTGCCCGGACTAAATTGAGTAAAAGGATAAAGACGCCAATAATCACGGTCATAATCGCACCAAAGATCACCTGGCCCATGGCCATCGCCAAACCAATTGCCATAGCAAAAAAGATACTGGCGATCTCCCGGGCGCTCCCCGGGACCGAACGGAACCGCACCAGACTGAAGGTGCCCAAAACCGCCACCGATGCACCCAGATTGCCGTTGGCCATCATAATCACCATTTGAACAATCACCGGCATCACCGCCAGAGTAATCACAAAACTCCGGTTATATGGCCCGGTTTTTATATGAATCAACGCGATCACCAGCCCCAAAATAATGGAAACGCCGGTGCAAAGCAGTGCCGTTTGGATCGTAATTCCTGTCGATGTATTTATGATACTTGTGAACATATCTTTTGTCCTCCTGTTTCTGTTTTGTCCGCCGGATAAGACGCTCTGCCAATCGTTCCCGAAAGTTTATCCCGTCTGTAGATACTGCCGTATTTTGAAAAAGATCTCGGATAAATGGTCAGTTTGGCCAGCAATTCAGACAGCCAGATCGGGAAAGCCTCCCCGGCTTTAATTTCCATCAAAATCCATCCTTTTTTAAGAAGGGGGCGTCCCTGATCCCCTGCCGCCAGGGAAAGATTATCGTAACGGCTGCGGATTCCTGTATCAAAGGTGATGCGCAGTTCCGGATCGTCCACCCCGGCAAATGCAATCCGGTCGTAGGCCAAAAATAGTTTTGGCTCAGGATTGTAAAAACTTTGAAAGTAGGAAAGCTCTTTTAAAATCTGCTGATCCTCTGCTGCGGCCTTTCCCGGATAAATCCCCCGGCTCATAAAAATGTCTGCTTCTTTTAATTTCATCGGCATCCGTCTTTTGTACACGGTCTTTTTCCATTTTTTCTTGATTTCCAGAAAAACAGGATCTTCCATCCCCGGCACCCCGTAGCTCCGGAGCCGAAGTTTTTCCTTATACTTTGGTTTATCAATGGACCTGCGAATCAAATCATAATCTTCGGTATCGTAATAAATATTGCAAATCGTATATTTGCCGTAATCGTCCATGGTAACCCGGCCTTTCATTCCAGCCAGCAGGGCCTTGCAGGTGTCGACATTGAGCAAGTATTTCTTTTCTATTCTGGCAAACACGCATTGTGGTTTTAACGCTTTTGTCATTTTATTTTCCTCCCATTCACCTTTTATGTTTTCATTATAGCCGGCTTATGTGGTCTTCATTTGATTGCTTTTTGAAGATTGTGTGAAAATTTTACTTAAATTTAGCAAAACTTTATTTGAAATCATTTTAGCAGGCCTTTCATTTTCTGCTAAAAAGACGTATAATAGCAGTAGATTTTAAACAAGGAGGAAATATTATGGGTAGATTAAATGGTACCAAAACTTTAAACAATTTAATGAAGGCCTTTGCCGGCGAATCTCAAGCCCGCAACCGTTACACCTTCTTTGCTTCCAAAGCAAAAAAAGAAGGATTTGTTCAGATTCAAGGCATTTTCCTGGAAACTGCTGCAAACGAAAAAGAACATGCCGAAATTTTCTATAAATATATGGCAGAAGAATTAAAGGGTGGGGAATCTCTGGAACAAGAAATCACTGCTGGTTTCCCAATTGCTTTTTCCGATTCAACTTACGATAACCTGTTAAACGCTGCAGCAGGTGAAAAATCAGAATGGTCTGATATGTATCCAACTTTTGCAGCCATTGCAAAAAAAGAAGGCTTTGACGATATTGCTGAAAGCTTTATCCGCATCAGCGTATCCGAAATGGCCCACGAAAACCGGTACAAAAAACTGGCCGATAACATCAAAAACGGCGTCGTGTTTAAACGTTCCGGCGATATTAAATGGAAATGCGGAAACTGCGGCTACATTCATGAAGGACCGGAAGCACCGGCAGTTTGCCCGGCCTGCAGACATCCCCAGTCCTACTTTGAACTGTTTGTCGAAAATTATTAATCAAAGGTTTTTAACCACAACAAAAAAGAGTTCTTTGCGATAAGGCAAAGAACTCTTTTTTATTATTTTAAAATCCAAAAGCTTTCCTTTGGGCCAAATGTTTTCAGAGCCAAAACAATTTTTTATCCTTAACAAATACTATATTTCGTTTATAATATTTACTATACGAAAAGAAAGGATAATAAAATGCTATCAATAGAATTAAAAAAGCTCAAAGAAAAAAGAAATCTTTCGACTTCAGCGCTCGCCCAGGGTGCAGGGATTCCCAATCAGACCCTGCAGAATATTCTGTGCGGAAAAACCGATAACCCGACTTTAAAAACCCTCGAATCCCTGGCCCATTTCTTTGATCTCTCCATCACCGAACTCATCGAAGGCCCGGAAAACATTCGCTTCACCCGTGAATCCGATGAAATGATGCTTTTAAAGGACTACCATGCGCTTTCCCCGATTGCCAAGTCCCAGGCTCAATCGTTCATCAGCAGCCTGACGCAGCAGGATCAAACCGATCCCGACGCCTGTGATTTTATCGAACTGCCCCATTACGATTTCCCCGTCTCCGCCGGAACCGGCGCAGCCCTGGATGGCGACGCTTTTGAACTCCGGCAATATCCGGCCCTGCTGGTCCCCCACAAAGCAACTTTTACCCTCCGGGTCCGGGGCGACTCGATGATCCCGGATTATTTGGACGATGACATTGTGTTTGTCTCACCGGAAAAATCCCTGGAAAATGGGGACATCGGAGTAATTATCATCAATGATGAAGGCTTTATCAAAGAATTCCGGGACTGGTCGTTTATCTCCAAAAACCCAGCCTATCCCCCCATTCATCCATCTGTCTTTGACCAAGTTCAAATTGTCGGCAAAGTCCTTGGCAAGCTCTCTGCCTGAAAAAAAAACAAATAAAAAAAGCTTTAGGCGACTAAGGGGGATGCGTCCAAAGCTCTTTTAAAGAGGGGGGTAATATTATGATTCCTTACCAGAATCTCGCATATCCTGATAAGTATGAACATCAATACACTCGCTCGGGTGTGTATCAATCGAATGTATTTCTTTGATGTGATTACAGTATACAACCTTATGAAAAAAACGTCAATAGTGAAAATAAATGTAAACAATATTCAATACATAGAAACTGTTTTCAATCTGTTGAAAAACGTTTTCCATCCCTTAAATTCTCCTGATTGTTTAAGATTTAATTAAGTATTTTATGGCTATAGATAAAAGTCTTTTCATTCTTTCATTGTAATTTCTGTAATTTCTTGAAATAAAAAAAGAACTCTGGACCTAATATAAGGGGAGGAGTCCAGAGTTCTTTAGGAGAGAGGGGGGTAATATTATGATTTCTTATCGAGTTTCTCGCTGTGACTCAATAAGTCAAAACATCGATACAATCGGTTGGGTGTGTGTCAATCAACTGTATTTCCTTGATGCAATTACATTATACGGCCTTATGTAAAAAACGTCAATAGTGAAATTTTATGTAAATTGTTTTCATTCCGATGTAACTGGTTTCACACCGATGTAATTCGTTTACCCTGTCCCTATCCGCTTTCATCTTTTAAGAATTATTTAAGTGTATCGCATTGGCCCTTTTTATTTCGCCGGTCAATTTCTATAATGACTCTTTTTTGCCGAACCTGGGTGAGATTCTGTTTCAATGCGGCCTGGTCTGATTCGGCGATCATTTTTTTCATGGCAGCCATGCTTTTTTCAAATTTTTCAATCTGTTCAAGCAGAGCTTCTTGATTGGAAATAAAAAGTTCCGGCCACATTTCGGTGTTAATCATGGCGATCCGGGTCAGGTCACAAAAACTCCCTCCTTCATAGTCGGAGATATGAAGGTCTTCTTCGCTGTCGATCAGGGCGCAGGCGATCACATGGCAAAGCTGGGAGGTAAAAGCGATCTTTTGATCGTGAACCTCCGGCGTCGCATCGACGATGTTGGCAAAGCCCAGCCCGTAAATGACCGAACGCAGCCAGGCCACATTTTCGGGTCGATTGGTTTCCCTGGGAATCAGGATATAATTGCGGCCTTCAAAAATATGATCATCCGCTCCGCCAAACCCTTCCTTTTCACTGCCTGCCATGGGATGTCCCATAATAAAATCCAAATCGGGGCGCATGTGTGGCAGAAGCTCCCGGACCAAAATTCCCTTGACGCCGGTAATATCCGTTAAGATCGCATTTTGCTTAAAATCATCCCGATGTTTTTTAAAGAAGCTGACGGTTCTCCCCGGATACAGACAAAAGATGACAAAATCACTTTTGCTTAACATGGCGGCCGCCCCATCATCACTGTTTTCTCCCCAGTCAATCACCCCTTGCTTCAACGCAGTTTCCAATACTTCTTCATTGATATCAAAGGCTCCGATGGCCCGGGGATGCTGCTTTCTCAACCCCATGGCCAGAGCGCCGCCCATCAGTCCCAGACCGATAATGGTTACGGTTTTGTCTTTTAACATCAGATGGCCTTTTCCTCGATGGCCGCGTATTGTTTGAGTTTTTGCATGATGTGTTCAAACTGATTGGGGGTAATGGCCTGATCCCCGTCACACAAAGCTTCTTCCGGATTGTTGTGAACCTCGATCATTAATCCGTCCGCTCCCGCCGCAATGCTGGCTTTCGCCATGGATTCCACCGCCCAGCTAAGCCCGGTGGCATGACTGGGATCCACAATGACCGGCAAATGGGTTTTGCGTTTCAAAACCGGGATGCAGCTTAAATCCAGGGTGTTTCGCGTCGCGACCTCAAAGGTCCGGATGCCCCGTTCACAAAGGACAATGTCTTCGTTGCCGCCTGCCATGATGTATTCCGCTGCCATCAGGAGTTCTTTCATCGTTGCCGAAAGCCCCCGTTTCAGAAGGATCGGTTTATGCAGACGTCCCAATTCTTTGAGCAATGTAAAATTCTGCATGTTTCGCGCTCCCACTTGAATCATGTCCACATGATCAAAGGCAGGAATCTGGGACAGATCCATAATTTCTGTCACAATGGGCAGACCGGTTTCTTTTTTGGCAGCCAAAAGCAGTTCCAGCCCTGCGGGTCCCATTCCCTGGAAGGAATAAGGTGAGGTCCGGGGCTTAAAGGCTCCCCCGCGAAGAATTTTGGCTCCGGCAGCTTTAACCGCTTTGGCAATGCCTACAATTTGTTCTTCACTTTCCACTGAACAGGGTCCGGCGATCATGGTGAAGTGGCCTTCCCCGATGGGGACACCGTCGACATTGACAATGGTGTCCTGGGGATGAAAGGCCCGGTTTGCTTTTTTGTAAGGTTCCTGAACCCGGATGACTTTTTCCACGATTTCGTTGGAACGCAGTTTGTGAATGTCAATCGCCTGGGTTTCTCCAATCAGGCCAAGAATGGTGGTGTCTGTCCCTTTGGAATAATTGATTTTTACTCCAAGCTCTGAAATTTTCTTTTTCAGGGCGTCAACTTTTGCTTCCTTGGCATCTGGTTTCAGTACAACGATCATTTGATTTCTCCTTTTCTATGGGTGTTTTCTCAATAAAATACCGGGCAAATAAAAAACCCTGTTTCGTTGTCGAAACAGGGTTTCTGATTGCTTGTCTTCTCTCTGCATCATTCAGCAGGATAAGTCTGAAGCATTCTGAAAGATTCTGTTTCGGCGCACGCAAAATAGCCAGCATAATAATGCCAGCTCATAAAATAATAATTTGCATTGACGTTCATTACAGAATGTTTCATTACTTTCGTCCTTTAGTTTGATTGACTTTATTATAACGATGTGACCGAATCCTGTCAATTGTTTTTTATTTTTCTTTTTTCAAAAGGTAATCTGTTCCCGGTAGAGTTTTTCGATATAACGGTCTGTCATCCCCGAAAGATAATCAATAATCGCATGTTTGTACATCAAAAGGCCGTCCCGACGGCGATAGATCACCCGGTTGGCCAGCTCTGGATTTCGTTTGCCCTGAACACCGCCATCCTGGTAATTGGCCAGCCAGTCTGCAAACCCATTGGTCAGCAGCGGAAATTGTTTGCGGGTGTACGCCAGCTGTCCGTCATAGTCTTCGCAAAGTTTGACTAAAGCGTCGTATACCGTGTGAATGATCCGTTCCCCGTAATCTTTATACGCCTGAAGCCGGGGATGGAAATAAATATAGCGCCGGTTCATCTCCAGCACTTCGTCCATCGCGGTTCGGGCCTCCGTGGAAAAACACATGCCCTGTTCGGGTGAGCTGTTTTCACACAGGTCGGTGACCATGAGGTGAATGACATTGGCGTTGTTCATGCCCGCCGGTCCATCTCCCCTGGCCCGGGTGTAATGGTCAACAATGGTGCTAAACTGCCGGTACTGCTTCTGATCCATGATTCCCAAAATCATCGCGTCGTCAATGTCCCGGCCCAGATAAGAAATATTATCGGCCAATTTAACGATACAACCTTCCCAGGTAAACGGCTCGTACTGTCCCGGAGCCGTAAAACGGGACAAATCGATGGCTTCTTTTCTGGGGAAAAGCGGCCCGGTGGTATTTCCGCTGTGGGCAATGATGCCGTCCCGAACCCCGTAAGTTAAATCCAGGTTGTGTTTTTTTCCGTCCGGGCCGGCAAGCAATTCCAGATCATCGACATAACGCAGCCCATTTTTGCCATGCCAGAACGGTTTGCCATTCTGATCTTGATGAAGACCTTCTTCAGAAACGATCCGGCTGATGATTCTTTCCCCGTCGTGGCCAAAAGGGGTGTGCCCCAGATCGTGACCGATGGCGATGGCTTCTGTCAACTCGCCGTTGAGCCCCATATAATCGGCGATGATCCGGCTGATGGAAACCACATAATGTACGTGGTCGATCCGGGTACTGACGTGATCATTTTCCGGTGAAAAGAAAACCTGGGTTTTATATTTTAGACGCCGGTACGCAGTGGAGTGCAAAATGCGCGTATAATCCCGGCCAAACGGGGTCCGGATATCGCTGGTCCGCCCGTAAAGCGCAGTCTTGCGCAAAATCGCCTGTTCCCATTTATCCGATCCCGGAACCGTTGCCACTTTTGCAAAACGTCCCCGGTTCATTCTGCTGTCTTTCATCCCGGCACCTCCATCCTTTTATTTTTTATCTTAGCATAAGCTCCGGCTCAAAATCCTTAAAGCCCCGTATTGACAAAGCCCTTTCCCAATGATATATTCCATATCAACCGTATAAAATGACTAACGATAAAGGAAGTGTATCCATGATTATCGATGATTTAACCACGCTGATCGGCGGAACGCCGCTGCTTCGGCTCAACCATATTATTGAAGAAGAAAAACTCCAGGCTGATTTACTCGCCAAGGTAGAATCTTTTAACCCCGGAGGCAGTGTCAAGGACCGGATTGCCCTGTCCATGATTACCGACGCCGAGGAAAAGGGACTGCTCCACCCCGGGGCCACCATCATCGAGCCGACCAGCGGCAATACCGGTATCGGGCTGGCTGTGGTGTGTGCCCTCCGGGGGTATCACCTGATCCTCACCATGCCGGAAACCATGAGCACCGAGCGCCGGGCGCTTCTTAACATCTACGGCGCCGAAATTGTTCTGACTGACGGGGCCGCTGCCATGGCCGGCGCGATCGATAAAGCGGAAGAACTGAAACGGGCCATCCCCGGTGCTTTCATTCCCGGCCAGTTTGACAATCCTGCCAATCCCGCCGCCCACCGGGACATCACCACCGAAGAAATTTGGAAAGACACCCGGGGCAGAATTGACTTTTTTGTCGCCGGTGTCGGCTCCGGCGGCACCATCCAGGGCATGGCTGAAGGCCTCAAGGCTAAAGACCCCAACATTCAAATTGTCGCGGTGGAACCCCAGAATTCCCAGGTTCTGGCCGGGAAACCTGCCGGGCCTCACAATCTCCAGGGCCTTGGTGCCAATTTTATTCCCAGCGTGATGGATCTGGATCTTTTGGATGAGATCATTCCCATCACCGATGAAGCGGCGTATCATTACGGCAAGATGCTGGCCCGAAAAGAAGCCCTGCTTTCCGGCATCTCCTCCGGTGCAGCCGTTGCTGCCTGTATCGAACTGGCCCGCCGCCCGGAAAACGCCGGGAAAACCATCGTCACCCTGCTCCCTGATACCGGGGAACGCTATCTGTCCACACCGCTTTTTGAAGTATAGGAAGGAAAACAACCATGCCGATTAAAATCCCTGACAATCTGCCTGCTTTTGACATTCTGGAGCAAGAAAACATCTTTGTCATGCCCCAGGGCCGGGCCACCGCCCAGGACATCCGTCCCCTGCGGCTGGCCATCATGAACCTGATGCCCACCAAGATCACCACAGAAACCCAATTGCTCCGTCTGATCGGAAACACCCCCATTCAAGTGGATATTACCCTGCTCCAGAGCGAAACCCACGACTGCAAAAATACAGATCAAACCCACCTCGACACCTTTTATAAAACCTGGAGAGAGGTCAAATCCCAATATTTTGACGGTTTGATCATCACGGGTGCCCCCATCGAAAATCTTCCCTTTGAAGAAGTGGATTACTGGGACGAGCTGGTGGACATTATGGACTGGAGTTTAACCCACGTTTACTCCACCTTCCACATTTGCTGGGGCGCCCAGGCCGCCCTGTATTATCATTATGGCATTCCCAAGTACGCTCTTTCGGAAAAACTCTTTGGGATTTTCCCCCATCATGTCAAGGCCAAAGCCCAGTACCGCCCCCTCTTCCGGGGCTTCGACGATGTGTTTTACGTCCCCCACTCCCGCCACTCCGAAATCCGGGCTGAGGATATCGCCAAAGTTCCTGAGCTGTCCATCGTCGCCGACTCTCCCGACGCCGGGGTCTACATTGTCACGGCCAAAAACGGCCGTCAGGTCTTTGTCACCGGACACAGCGAATACGATGCGGACACCCTCAAGAAAGAATACGACCGGGATATTGCTGCGGGCAAAGTAATTGATGTTCCCGTCAATTACTTTAGGGATAATGACCCCACCAAAGAACCGGTGGTGACCTGGCGCAGCCATGCCAACCTGCTTTATTTTAACTGGCTCAACTACTACGTCTACCAGGGAACGCCCTTCGACGTGGACAAGGGTGTCTTTAATTAAGCGCATTAAAAAACCGGCTGATTTTTTCAGCCGGTTTTTTTATCCAAAAGAATCTTGACTTAATAATTTTCCTTCCGCACTTCAAAGAAGCACTGGGCCTTTTTACAAACAGGACAAACTTCCGGCGCCGTTTTACCCATCACCAGATGGCCGCAATTACGGCATTCCCACATGGTCATTTCACCCTTTTCAAAAACCTTTTGCATATCGACATTATTCAACAGGGCGCGATACCGTTCTTCATGGGCCTTTTCGATTTCGGCCACTTTGCGGAATGCTTCCGCCAGATCTGTAAACCCTTCTTCTTCTGCGTCTTTGGCAAATCCGACATACATGTCCGTCCATTCATAATTTTCACCGTCTGCGGCCGCTGCCAGGTTTTTAGCGGTATTGCTCAAATTGCCTAAGGCTTCAAACCACAATTTGGCATGTTCCTGTTCGTTTTTAGCCGTCTGTCTGAAAATGGCAGCGATCTGTTCGTACCCTTCACTCTGGGCAACTTCTGCAAAATACGTATATTTTCCCCGGGCCTGGGATTCTCCGGCGAAAGCGGCTTCCAGGTTCTTTTCGGTTTTCGTTCCGGCAACGGACTGATTACCGGCACCCTTTTCGTCAACAGGCACAAATTTGGACGCGGGCTGTTTGCAAACCGGGCACACAAAATCGGCCGGCAGTGAATCCCCTTCGTAAACATAACCACATACTGAACAACGATATTTCATATGATAATTCCCTCCTTGGAATGATTTTGATCGATTGATTCTGCTCTTATTTTGTCCTAATCCAAAGAATTTGTCAATATCAAATTATAATTATTTCAATCTAAATCATTTTCATTCTAAAAAACAGCGCTTATTCCTGTACGATAATGCAGTTTTGATCGTCGTACAACGTCTGGTAGCCAAAGTACAACGAACAGAATACAGAAAGGCAAACCGCTGTACAAATGGCAATCATCACCGCGATCTGATACAAAATGGCCGTGGTCGGCGGTGTTCCAGACAGAATCTGGCCGGTCATCATCCCCGGCAGGGCGATGATCCCCATGCCAACCATGTTATTTAACGTCGGCAGTAATGCCGTCTCCAAAGCATTGTTAACAAAAGGCAGGAGAATTTTTTGGGGCGTCGCCCCGAGATTGGTCAGCACTTTAACCTTATCCCGATTATCTTTGATGCTGTCAAAAAATGTTTTGAGGCCCAGATTCATCCCCGTCATTGCATTGCCAAACACCATGCCGGAGATCGGGATGGTGTACTGGGGATCAAAGAAATTCTTGCCGATGACGGCGCAGACAAAATACGCCAGCACCGCAATGCCGGAGAAACTCATGGAAATAAAAATAATCCGTTTGAACCGGGGATTAAGCCCCGGACTTTTCCGGTACACCCGCACCACGGAAAAAATCAGCATAGCCGCAATATAGCTCACCGTAAAAAGAGGGTGGGGATGATTTAAAATATACGTTAAAATCAACCCTGCCAGAATCAGCTGGACCGTCATGCGCATGCTGGCCACGGCCAGCAATTTGGTCTGGTGAATGTGGCATTTTTTCATGATGATTAAAATAATAATCAAAAGCAAATAGATCAAAGCAAACTGGATCAGATTAATTTGTACAGCTCCCTGACTACTCATGGACTTCACCCCCCGGTATGCTGCTGCCAATAGTCACGATGTGATCGGCGTGCCGTTTCGCCAACGCCTTGTCGTGGCTCACCACGATAAGGGTATGTCCCTGATCCACAAACTCCTGACGAATTTCTGCAATCAGCCGTTCGGCAGTCCCCTCGTCCAAAGCCGATGTCGGCTCGTCAAACATCAACACCTGGGGACGGAAGGATAGAAAAACCGCGAGAAAGACCCGCTGTTTTTCCCCGCCAGACATCGGCGCTGTGGGTGCTGTCACATCAAAATCCAGCTGACACAGTTTGAGGTACCGCTGCATTTCTTCCTTTTCCGGAGCATGCACGTCCCGGTAAGCGTAAAATTTTTCAAAATTATCCTCTATGCTGCCGTCAAAGAGCCACACTGTCTGATCTGCCAAAAGCACCTGGCGGCGTAAAGCGATGGTATCCATCCCGGCGATATCTTCCCCGTTATAAAGCACTTTTCCCGCCGACGGTTTTTGTGTCCCGTTAAACAAACGGAGGAGCGAGCTTTTTCCGCTGCCGCTTTCCCCCACAATAAACGTGGTCTGCCCATCGGCAATCGCCACGTCCGGATATTCAATGGACTCCAGAAACCGGAGTCCTTTCGTTTCAATCATAATCCCTTCCTCCTTTGTACTGCTTTTATTATACCAGAGGGACGGGCATCCGGCATCTTCTTAATTGTTTTTACATCTTTGCATCATCATTACAAATGATAAAGTACCCCTTTACAGCTTAAAAACCCCACTTTGATAGCAAAATAACAGCTTAGGACGTTGAACAATTACACTTTTTTGTCTATAATGGGTATATATTAACCTTGAGGAGGTCAATGAAAGTATGTTAGTCTCAGCAAAAGAAATGTTAACCAAAGCCAAAGCTGGCCATTATGGTGTCGGTCAGTTTAACATCAACAACCTGGAATGGACTAAAGCCATTTTACAGACAGCTCAGGAAAATAATTCCCCGGTTATCCTGGGTGTTTCCGAAGGTGCCGGAAAATACATGTGCGGGTTCAAAACGGTTACCGAAATGACCAAAGCCATGATTGACGAACTGGGCATCACGGTTCCTGTTGCTCTGCATCTGGATCACGGCACTTACGAAGGCGCAAAAAAATGCATCGAAGCGGGTTTCTCTTCCATTATGTTCGACGGCTCCAGCCTGCCCATCGAAGAAAACATCGCCAAGACCAAGGAACTGGTTGCCACCTGCAATAAACTGGGCCTGTCCCTGGAAGCAGAAGTCGGCGCAATCGGCGGCGAAGAAGACGGTGTTGTCGGTGCCGGTGAATTTGCTGATCCTGACGAATGCAAAAAAATCGCTGATCTGGGTGTCACCATGCTGGCGGCCGGTATTGGCAACATCCATGGTAAATATCCTGCCAACTGGCCTGGTTTGAACTTTGACGTTCTGGATCAGATCCAGCAGAGAACAGGCGAAATGCCTCTGGTTCTCCACGGCGGTACCGGTATTCCGGACGATATGGTCAAACGGGCCATTTCTCTCGGCGTTTCCAAGATTAACGTCAATACAGAATGCCAGCTGGTCTTTGCAGCCGCAACCCGAAAATACATCGAAGAAGGCAAGGATGAAGTGGGCAAGGGCTTTGACCCCCGCAAACTGTTAGCTCCTGGTACTCAGGCAATCAAGGATAAGGTTAAAGAAAAAATGGAAATGTTCGGCTCGATCGACAAGGCCTGACCTTCTTAAAAGCTTCAAATCCAAAGGACTGTATCTTTTGATACGGTCCTTTTTTGCGCCATCTTTCCCGCCATTAAAAAAAACTCCCGTCAGGGAGTTTTAAAAAAACCGATCATTATTTTTTTGCTGTGCCAAACAAGGCCCGACCTGTTGCCGTTATTTTGACCACCGTACGAACAAGGGCGTCGCTGTCGGTGATGGCTTCGCGGTGCATAATCAGGTATTCGCCAATGAGAATGGCAATCCGGCTGGCTTCATGCTGGTCCGCTAACGTGGTTAACGTGTCAAAATCCGGCAGGGGAACCACCCCGCCCACACGGCTGACCATCTGGCAGCCGGCAAAACCTGTCATTTCGTGGAAATAGGTTTCCAGAATCCCGTCGCAGTATTCTGTCATTCCCCGGTAAGTGATCCGGGCATCTTTTTCCCAGCATTCCCGATACACGGCGGCGTAGGTGTCGATAAAATCTTTCATATAGGATAAAACCGCCGCCCGCATTTCTGCACAGAAATCCGCAGGGTGATCCGGCATATAAAACCACCGGATGTACTCGTAAATCAGACTGCCCATCAGATAACCGCTGTCCGCCGACAGCGGCCCCATATAGGTGTATTCCATATCGATAATTTTCATTGCGCCGGAACCAATCATGATGTTGGACGTGTGCAGATCCCCGTGGACCAGACACTCGGATTTTTTCATGTGAATGTGGCGCAGTTTAAGCATTTCTGTCCGAAATGCCCGGCTTTTCCAGGGCAAATCCCCCATGGCCACCCGAACCGCATCTGCGTCGGGATTATTGTGGGGATCCCGGTTTTCAAAACAGCTTTCATCTTTTAAAAATAATCCGGTTTGAAAAATCTGACGCATCCCAGTATTGATAAAATGGGCCTGGAGGTTTTGATGGACCTCCGGTTTCAAATACACTTCCGATGTATAAAAATTGGATTTGGCAATGTACTCCCCAATCATCGCCGGAAACTTTGGAAATTGTTTGCCCTTCATCAGCTCAAACCGCAATATTTTAAGATCACCGCAATCCTCACAGATAAAAAGATGATTTTCGGGGTCAACATGATAAACACGCGGGATATACTCTGGCGTGATTCCTTCCCGGATCCTCAGGATTTGTGCTTCCAGGGTGTTTCGCTCCACCACAAAAGGGCCCTCGCCTTCGCCAAAAGCCTGATAATAGGTTTTGGCCTGTTTAACGATGACCGACTTGCCAGTATTCTGATCCCAAACCCGGTATAAAAAATTGATAAACCCATCGCCGTCTTCTTCCCCGTCACCAATTTCATAAACAGAAAGGATGGCATTGTGAGGAAACAGTGCGGTCTTCTCTTTGATATAGGCGATCACGGAATCGTGATCCAAATCCTGGTACATAAGCCCTCCCCTGCATCTAATACTCAACTGCATTTATTATACCATCCCCTGCCCCTGCCGGTAAGAGAGGAATTGGCTGCCTGAGGATAAAATGTTGGTGACTACTCTTCCGGCGTTGCTGTCGGATTGGTTGTCGGCACCACCTGATCTGCTTTGGTGTACGTCTGCTTTTCCCCGGTTGCCACATTGGTCATTGTCAGCTTGCTGTCGGTAATTGTGTAGGTCATGTTCACCGTCTGGCCCCCATACGACTGGGCGTACACAAAGGTGATGGTTTTATCCTTCGCGTTATTGGTAAACTTTGCAGCTTCGCTGCCCATGATCTTAAATACATTATCCTCCGTCAAGGTCACGGTCACGCCGGTGGAGTCTTCCGTCCAGTCCCCGATAATGGAATTCGTGCTGCCGGTGTCCCCGCTTCCATGCATCATCCGGCTGAGTGCACTCAATCCAAAACCACCGCCGATACTAACGCCTATTATAATGACCATGACAATGATCAGCTGCTTTTTTTTCAAATCACTATCCTCCAACTTTATTTACATTTTTAATATTATATCATACCCTTTCCAGAATATAATCCCCAATTTCCATCCCCGGATCTTGATTTAACACAATTTTGACAAATGTTTCTTTTAATTTTAAGCGAAACAGCATATAATGATGATTATTGATAAAAATACAATGCGCTCTAAAGGAGGGAAATAGCAATGGATCATGATGAAAGGTTTAAAGAAACCCTGAATGAGATTGAAGGGTTTATCTGCGATATGGATGGTGTGATTTACCACGGCAATCAGTTGCTTCCCGGGGTCCCGGAATTTGTGAGCTGGCTGAAAACCAAGGATAAGCACTTTTTGTTTCTGACCAACTCCAGCGACCGCTCGCCCAACGAGTTAAAAGAAAAACTGGGCCGCATGGGGCTGGATATCGATGAAAGTCATTTTTACACCAGTGCCCTGGCCACAGCTAAATTTTTAGCCACCCAGGCCCCCAATTGTTCGGCTTATGTGATCGGTGAACCCGGTTTAATTAATGCCCTGTACGACGTGGGGATCACCATGAACGATGTGAATCCGGATTATGTGGTGGTGGGTGAAGGTCACAACTACAACTACGAAACCATTTCGAAAGCCGTTAACCTTGTTCTCAAAGGTGCTAAACTCATCGGAACCAACCCGGATCTCACCGGTCCGGTTGAAAACGGCATTGCTCCGGCCTGCAAAGCCTTTACCGCCCCCATCGAAATCGCCACTGGCAAGGAAGCCTATTTTG
>JAQWCN010000153.1 GCA_028705955.1 Eubacteriaceae bacterium | reverse complement strand
TTCCCGCTCCATATACTCAAAAAAGTCCTGCATAACCCGGCAGGGATTGCGCCTTCCATGGGCAACAATCGCTGAAAAGTCAGCGTCATAACGGGCAAAAAACAAATCCAACACCGCATCAAAAACCCTGTCTTTGTTTTTAAAGTAGTAGTAAAATAGTCCGACCTCGCCACCCGCCTGATTCATAATGGAACGTACCGAGGTGCCGTCATAGCCATTTTCCAAAAATAACTGAAGTGCTGCCCCCACAATTTCATCCCGTTTTCCGCCATCACCGACCGTTTTTCTTGACATTATTCACCCTCCACATTGTATTGAATATCGTTCAATTTATTTTAGTATAGTCCTCGTTTTTTTACTTGTCAATCCTTATTTGAATATTGCTCAATTCGTTGAATTTACAGTGTAAATCGGGTTTTTTATAAAAATTCTTGACAATTGTTCAAAAAAGGCGTAAACTCATAAACAAGTTAAGCAGTGATTTAACGTATTAAAGTACAAACGGAAATAACAAACCGTTGAAGCGGAGATAACGGGGATGATGCTCCCACAGAGAACCCAGGGTGCTGAGAGCTGGGTGGAAAACAAATCGTCAAATGGACCGCTGAGGGCACAGTGAAAGGCATAGGCTAAGTATTCTGTGACGTGGGGGCATACGTCAGTTGCCGGGGGTATGTTGGTACCCTGCAAAGCGCACGGCTTTTTTGTCGTGAACCAAGGTGGCACCGCGGAAATTTTTCGTCCTTGGCAGATTATTTTAATCTGTCGAGGACGTTTTTATTTTTTGGAACCATCACTTAGGAGGACACACCATGCAAATCATCCATACACTCACCCCACAGAAAATCACCCAGCTTTTAGAGGCGGGGTATAAAACCTACCCCCTGGCGGTGGAAATGCTGTCGGACAGCCACACCCCCATAACGGTGCTGCGGATTCTAAAGGGGAGCTCCAGCCATTGCTACCTGCTGGAATCCGTGGCCGGAAGTGAGCGCTGGGGGCGATACACCTTTCTAGGCTACGACCCTAAGCTGGAGATCACCTGTCGGGATGGGGCGATGAAGGTGGGGGAGGAATCCTTTGAAACCCAGGACCCCGCCGGGGCCATCCGTCAGGTTTTAGCGGATTACAAAAGCCCAAGGGTTCCGGGGCTGCCCACCCTTACCGGGGGCCTTGTGGGATACTTTTCCTACGATTACCTCCACTACGCTGAGCCCACCCTGGATTTCAGCAGCCAGGCGGGAGAGGGCTTTCGGGATGTGGACCTCATGCTTTTTGACAAGGTCATCGCCTTCGACCATTTTAAGCAAAAGATCATCCTTATGGCCAATGCGGCCTTAAAGGATGGGGAAGCGGGTTGTCAGAAGGCTGAGACGGAGCTTGCGGCCATGCGGGAACTGATTCTGGGGGGAACCCCTTGTACGGCGGACCCGGGGCAGATGACCACCCCCATCACCCCCCTTTTTGATGAAGGGGAGTATTGCCGGATGGTGGCGACGGCCAAGGACCACATCCGGGAGGGGGATATCTTTCAGGTGGTGCTGTCCGACCGGCTCTCCGCCGGGTACACCGGAAGCCTGCTCAACACCTACCGGGTCCTGCGGACCACCAACCCTTCCCCCTATATGTTTTACTTCTCCTCCGAGGATATTGAGGTGGCCGGGGCATCCCCGGAAACCCTGGTGAAGCTGGAGGATGGTGTGCTCCACACCTTTCCCCTGGCGGGAACCAGACCCCGGGGAAAGGATGAAGCCGAGGATATCCAGCTGGAGAGGGCGCTTTTAAAGGACGAAAAGGAGCTGGCGGAGCACGATATGCTAGTGGACCTGGGACGTAACGACCTGGGCCGGGTAAGCCGCTTTGGCAGTGTGGCTGTGGAGACCTACCGCCAGGTGGAGCATTTTTCCCATGTGATGCACATCGGCTCCACGGTCCGGGGGGAGCTGGCCCCGGGAAAGGATGCCCTGGATGCGGTGGCGGCGGTGCTGCCGGCGGGGACCCTTTCCGGTGCCCCCAAGCTCCGGGCCGCCCAGATCATCGGGGAGCTGGAGGGCAACCGCCGGGGAATTTACGGCGGGGCCATTGGCTATATTGATTTTACAGGGAACATGGACACCTGCATTGCCATCCGCATCGCCTACAAAAAGGACGGGGTGGTCTATATCCGAAGCGGTGCCGGCATCGTGGCGGATTCAGTTCCCCAAAGGGAATATCAGGAATGTATTCAGAAGGCGGCAGCAGTGGTGGATGCCCTGAAGGCCGCCCAGGAGGTGGAATGATGATTTTACTCATCGACAACTACGACAGCTTTTCCTACAATCTGTACCAGCTGATGGGTACCATCAATCCGGACATTCAGGTGGTTCGCAACGATGCCCTGGGGGTGGAGGATATCCGGGCCCTGGCCCCGGAGGCCATTGTCCTGTCCCCTGGTCCGGGGCGGCCCGAGGATGCGGGTATCTGTGTGGCAGTGGTGAAGGAATTGGGGGCGGAGATCCCCATTCTGGGAGTATGCCTGGGGCATCAGGCCATCTGCCAGGCCCTTGGCGGGTCCATTGGCTATGCTAAAACCCTGGTCCACGGCAAGGCCCATGCCATCCAGATGGCACCGGAGCATCCCCTGTTTAAGGGCTGTGGTGAAACCACCACCGTGGGGCGCTACCACTCCCTGGCCCTTTTGGAGGACACCCTGCCCGAAAGCCTAGGGGTCATTGCCAGGAGTGCCGACGGGGAGGTCATGGCTGTGGCCCACAGTACATACCCCATCATCGGCCTGCAATTCCATCCCGAATCCATCCTCACCCCCCAGGGACCGAGGATGGTCGCTAATTTTTTAAAGAACCGGACACCCTCAGTGAGATAAGAAAGGACATCATATCATGATTAAAGAAGCCATCGAAAAAATCGTCAATAAAGAGGATTTAAGCTATCAGGAAGCCTACATTGTTATGAATGAAATTATGGCAGGGGAGACCTCCCAGACCCAAAACGCCGCCTTCCTGGCGGCTCTGACCACCAAGAGTACCAAGGCGGAGACCATTGATGAAATTGCCGGCTGTGCCGCAGCCATGCGGGACCACGCCACCAAGGTGGAGCACAATTTGTCTGTTATGGATATTGTGGGAACCGGGGGAGACGGCGCCAAAAGCTTTAATATCTCCACCACTGCGGCCTTTGTGCTGGCGGCTGGGGGCATTAAGGTGGCTAAGCACGGCAACCGGGCGGCTTCCTCCAAATCCGGCACCGCCGATTGCCTGGAGGCCCTGGGGATTAACATCGTCCAGGAGCCAGAGCGCTGTGCCGAGCTTTTAAAGGAGGTGGGGCTGTGCTTCCTCTTCGCCCAGAAATACCATACCTCCATGAAATACGTGGGGCCTATCCGCAGGGAGCTGGGAATTCGCACGGTATTTAACATCCTGGGGCCCCTGACCAACCCCGCCGCCCCCACCATGCAGCTGCTGGGCGTGTACGATGAATCCCTAGTGGAGCCATTGGCCAAGGTCATGGCCAGCCTGGGGGTCAGACGGGGTCTGGTGGCCTACGGTCAGGATAAGCTGGATGAAATCTCCCTGTCCGCACCCACCACCCTCTGTGAGGTGAAGGAGGGCTACTACAAAAGCTTCACCATCACCCCCGAGGAATTTGGATTCACCCGGTGTGCTAAATCCGATTTAGTGGGGGGAACCCCGGAAGAAAATGCGGCCATTACCCGGGAAATTCTCTCGGGAGGGGCTGGACCTAAGCGCAGTACCGTGCTGATGAACGCTGGAGCCGGGCTGTACATCGGGGAGAAGGCAGAATCCATTGCAGCGGGCATTCGCCTGGCTGAAAGCCTGATCGACAGCGGTGCCGCCCTGGCCAAGCTGGAAGAGCTGAAGGGGGCGGTGGCTTAAATGGCAGATATCCTCCATACCATTGCCGACCATGCCCGCACCCGGGTGGAGCAGGCCAAGGCCAGTGTCCCCACCACGGTGCTGGCTGCTGAGGTCCAGGCCCTGCCCCCCTTAGAGGGTTTTCCCTTTGAGGCGGCTCTCTCCAGGGAGGACATGGCCTTTATCTGTGAGTGTAAGCAGGCCTCCCCCTCCAAGGGACTCATCGCCCCGGACTTTCC
>JAQWCN010000152.1 GCA_028705955.1 Eubacteriaceae bacterium | reverse complement strand
TGATAATAATTCACTATCAAAGAATACTTTTTTTCCCTTACATTGACCATGTTGTATCGGTTCAATGCGTAATACTTTCATCTCATGAACTCATTTTTCAAATTTCCGGTGCGAACCTTCCTGACAAAAAATGTTCACTTCTTCTTCGCACCTAAAAAAGCAGGGGCTCATTCACCTTAATATGCTCACTTTTGCCAAGATGTTCCACTTTCTTTTGATAATGATTACCCATAAAATAAAATCGGACACTGTCCAATTCCGGGTCAATCAATTCCCCCAAAATTCCCTTAAGTTTCTGAAACTGCGCACCATCCAACACGCATTCAAAAACAGAATTCTGGACACGAACCCCATAATTCACACACGACTTTGCTACCTTTCTAAGCCGCTTTTGCCCCGCTGCACTCTGCGTATTGACATCATATGTAATGAGAACCATCATTTGCAAACACCTACTTCCAAAAAAAGGTTGGATATGCGTCCAAATCTCCCCGAAGATACCGGGCTAACAGCAATGCCTGAACGTAAGGAACCATCCCCCACGCGATTTTTTCCTTTAAATAGGGATGGGTCAGCATCTCTTGTTTTTTATTCTGCCACTCCATCAAAACCCTGTTTCTGGTATTTTTGTCCATTATCACTGCGCCCGATTCCAGTCGTTTAAAGCCAGACGCTGCAACCATTTTCCGGTTGATGAGTGACAGCACAAACCGGTCAGCCATAACTGCCCTCAATTCTTCAATCATATCCAGGGATAGTGAAACCCTCCCCGGTCTGTCCACGTGGAGGAATCCCACATAAGGGTCCAATCCGACAGCTTCCAGTGCTCCCGTCATCATTTGCGTGAGCAGGGTATATACAAAAGAGAGCAGCGCATTAACCTTGTCCAAAGGGGGTCTGCGATTTCGCCCTTCAAATTGAAAATCGTCTCGCTGTTGGATGATCAGGTGATCAAAAACCGAAAAATACCGGCTGGCCGCTTCCCCTTCATAACCCCTGAGTTGATCCAAATTTTCACTGTTTTCAATCAATAGCAACGCCTGTTTAAGGGTTGCTGAAGCCGCTTTAACCGGTGGTGCGTCAATGACCATTCCATGATCCCGCAGGGTCCGCTCCAAGACCCACCGGCTGTTATAAACCTTTCCTAAAATACAGTTTTTCGCAATGGCCAGACTTTCTTCCTGGGTTTCTGAAACGAGGACCTGATGTTTTCGCAACAGCACATTCCCCCGTACCCCACCGGTCACCCGGGCCAGAAATTTTCCGGACAGGGATAAAAAAGACACCGTGACGCCTCGTTCCGCACAGGCTGCCATCAACGCCGGGCTAACGCCCCGGTAACCAAAACTGACGATGGCTTCCAGATTGTGAAGCGGGAGATGCTGATCCTGAACATCCTCTTCCTTGATCACAACGGTTTCCCCGTCCAGGGCCAGGTATTTTTCCGGGGACGCGATGTATAAGGTGTTGAGTAACTTTTTCATTGATCAGTCCTCCTCTAAATGGCTTTTGATGTACTGACTGGCCGGTATCGTTTTTTCAAGCCGGGGCAGACATTCCTCTTTTAATGAGCAGGCGTTGCAGGCCTTTTTCCGTTTGACCCTGGGGGTGTACTGCCTTTCGTACAGCTGATGCATTTCCTCAAAAGCGGTCTTCACTTCATCTTTTAACGCCGGGGTGATCGGAATGGTTTGCCGGTGCCGGGTTTCCCCGTAAAACAGCGCTCCCTCTGCAATTTCACAGCAAAGCATTTCTTCCAGACACATGGCCTGGGCCGTGAGCTGAAGGATATCGGAGTGGTCTTCTTTGGGCTTGCCTCTCTTGTATTCAACAGGAAATACCCTGAATTTTCCACGATGACGGGGAAGGGGTATCCCATCTTCATCCCGGATCAATTCGACGATATCACACTGGCCGCTGATGCCAAGCTCCCGGGAATGGATGGCCATATCCCGGGTGATGATCACGCCTTTTCGTTTTTCCGGCGTCATCGGCGTATGGGCTTTCTTGTGCATCAATTCACCTGCAACCGTCCGCCAGTTTTCCGACCATTGCTGTTCGATGTGGATGAGTGCCCACTGGCGGCGGCAAAAAATAAAGTGCTGGATGCCAGAAAGCATGAGGTAGTCGGATTCGGGGTACATGATTATACCATTCGTGTCATTGTAATGGATTCTGGAATGGCGTCTTCATCGATAGCCACCGTATAGTCCCTGTAACTTCTTGGGACAGAAATATCCTCCTTCCGCGTAACCTTAACGGTATCAAAAAGTTTGTACGCCGGACATTCCCCAAACTCTGTGCTATGCCTGAATACAATCAGTTCCCGAACAGCCATGGCCCCCCGGGCTGCGGAATGGTCATTTTCAAACATATTGATAACAGCTTGCCACAAAAGGGCCAAATCTTCTTCGGAAAAGCCGGTTGTCTTTCTGGCCAGATTGGCAGATACAAACCCTTCAACCCGGTACAGGCCGTAAGGAACAATGGATTTTCGACCCATTTCAGTTCCCTTATTTTCTGCGTCATCTTCCGTCGTAATAGCCACCCGGGTAATGGTGATTTCTTGTGGCGTAATCGGTTCAACACTCCTGGCAAATCCTAATTGAACTGGTCCTCTGACCTGTCCGCAATTGAGGGCGCCTTTCACAAATGTCGTCATCACCGCACCAAAAGTCCGGATATCATAGAAATTCTGACACATAAAATCCCGAATTTTTCGATCCAAATCTGGATCATCTTTCTTTGCCTTTTTCAGCGATCCTTTGTCATTGCCAACTTCTAAATAATCACAAGCTTCTTTATCACTGCGGTTCAGTGGCACATTTTCTTTAATGTAAATGCGGTAGCCCGGCTGTTCTTCTTTAACCATTTCAACATAATTACGAATCTTCCGTTTCAGGCAAACATCTGTCACAAGGCCAAGACCTGTTTCCGGGTCCACCCGGGGTATATTGCCCGCATCGGGATCTCCGTTAGGATTCCCATTTTCCACGTCGAACAATACAATAAAATCATAACGATTTTTAATGGCTTCACTCATTTTTCTTCTCCTTTATCTTTTTTTTCAAATCTCTTTTGTATCTGATGATAATATCCCAACTGAAAAGCGCCCTGTTCGTCCAGAGACAAACGTTTGGGGAAGGCTTCGTTATTCTCCAGTTCAAGTTTATCCATTATGGCACCTATTTGTTTTTGAAAATTAATTTGTACCCCCTTACGATTAATCCCAATTTTTTTTATATGACTCGAATACAATTTTAATAATGTTGGGAAAACGACCGCCGGAGTCGCACAGGCCGCATTAAAATACCGATCGCGAATCGTCGCTTTTATTCCCGGGCTGGCTGTTTCCTGAACATCCTCCAAAATTGCAAACAGTCGTCCCAAAACATAGGGCTTATCATTGGTTTCTTCATTTAAACTCATCCTTAAACTCCCTTTTATAACCTGATTTGAATTTTCATATTTCTTTAACAAATACGCTTTAATCATTGCCGCCCGCCGCCAGGATATTTTACTGTTCCCCTGTTCCGCGCGAATACGGATCATGACCCCATTGTACAAAGACACCGGATAAAGTGTATTCTGCAAAATAGCGCGGGTCACTGCTCCCGCCATTTGTGAGGACGGTGTTTTATCCCTGCTTTTCTGATTCACTGTTTCATTCAGCAGCCGCCATGTAGACAGGTATTGGTTTTCTTCATACGACGGTTTGACGATTGCTAGTCGCCGTTGATGTTTATCCAGATTCTTTAAAAAATAACCAAACGTGTTTTGCAAAAAGAAACGAACGGACAATCTTGCGGCATTTGGGGAAAGTCCTAAAATAAAAAACGTGGTATCTAATTGGATGCCCTCAACATCAAGTGGTTTTCCCTCTTCAATTTTTTTAAAAATTCCTTTAATCTGCGTCTCCGCGTCAGGTGGTGTTTCCAGCACATTCCCAAAAACATCAGGATATGTTTCTTCACCTGTTTCCGCCCAATATACAAGCGTGGTATCCCCGATCTGCGAATGGGTCTTTCGATCCTTGATCAAATGGTTCAAAGCCGTACAATAAGCAAAAGCCGCATATTCACTAACAGGTGCATTATAACTTTGGTCTTTTCCATAA
>JAQWCN010000151.1 GCA_028705955.1 Eubacteriaceae bacterium | reverse complement strand
GACCCCGGGTATCCCTTCCGGCAGAACCTGCTTCTTCCCTGAAACACGGGGTATAAGCGGTAAAGTGATAGGGCAGATCTTTAATTTCCAGAATTTCTCCCCTGAAGATATTGGTCAGCGGCACTTCTGCTGTCGGTGCCATAAAGAAATCTTCCTTTTCCAGATGGAAAGCATCTTCTTCAAACTTGGGGAGCTGACCTGTCCCGGTCATGCTGGCACGGTTGATCATAAACGGAGGCGAGATTTCGGTATAATCCTGATCGCTGGTGTGGACCTGAAGCATAAAGTTGATTAACGCCCGTTCCAGTTTGGCACCCAGACCTTTGAACATGGAGAACCGGGCCCCGGTAATTTTAACCGCCCGTTCAAAATCCAAAATGTCGAGATCTGTTCCCAGATCCCAGTGGGCTTTCAAATCGAAATCAAAAACCCGGGGTTCCCCCCATTTCCGGATTTCTTTATTTTCACTGTCGTCTTTTCCCACCACCACATCTTCCTTAGGCAAATTGGGTAAGACCAGCAGTTCTTTATTCAGGGCTTCGTCAATTTCGGACAAGGCGTCATCATCCGCTTTGATCTTATTGGAAACTTCCTTCATTTCTTTAAAGAGGGGTGTCAGTTCTTCCCCAGCCATTTTCCGCTTGGGGATTTCTTTGGAAACCTGATTCTTCTTCGCTTTTAGCTCTTCCACCCGGCCCAGAATTTCCCGGCGTTTAGCGTCAAGTTCCAGGGCTTTGTCCACCGAATAATTGCCGTTGCGGGTGTTCAGCCGCGCGACAATGGCTTCGGGATTTTCCCGAATCTGTTTAATATCTAACATATAATCTCTCCTCATCATGATATTGCAAAATAGTATGCATTTATCTTATCACAAACCCTTGGCCTGTGCCACCTTTTCCCTTTCAAAACTCCCCGGCCGGCGTCCGGTTTTATTTTGTGGCGTCCGTCAGCTGGGATAAGACGTTTTGCAGGTCGTTGAGCTTGCTGCCATAAGTGGCCCAATCCCCGGATTTTTGTGCATCCGTGGCGGCCTTAAACAAGTCGTTGGCCTGTTTGGCCAGATCGGAAGCACTGGTGCTCTTGGTGGTTGTCGCTGCCGCCGTTCCGGCACTGGCCGCGCCGCCACCAAAGACCTGGTTCAGCGCATCCCCCAGACCATCGGCCATGACAATCTGGTTTTGGTAACAGACGATCACCTTTTTCACTTCCGGCAAATTATTCTGACCGCCGCTGGCCTGAATATAAATCGGTTCGACGTAAATGAGCCCCTGTTCGATCGGAATGGTCATCAGATTTCCCCGGAGCACTTTGGAGCCCTGCTGCCCGAGAAGGGTCAGCTGGGGACTGATGGTTGTATCCTGGTCGATCCGCTGTTCGATCTGCATCGGCCCGTAAACCAGCTCCTGTTTCGGGAACTGGTAGAGGAGCAGCTTGCCGTAGTCCTCTCCGTCCGAAACCCCGGCCAGCCAGGCGATCATATTGTCCTTGTTTTGAGGTGTAAAAGTCTTGGTGAGCATAAACTCATTTTGCCGTCCCGGCAGTTTCATAATGATATAATTGGATTCAATTTCTACTTCGTCCTTACTCGACCCGAAAAACTGTTTCGCCGGATTCCATTTATCTTCTTTATTGTAGAAAACCTGAGGATTGGTCATGTGATACGTGGCGTAAACCGTGGACTGCACATCAAACAGGGTTTTGGAATACCGGATGTGGGCTTTGAGCCCTACAGGCATTTCACTCATGTTTTTGACAAAACCCGGGAAGATTTTACTGTAGGTTTCCAAAATGGGTTCGTTATCCACCTTGTAAAACGTCACGTCACCATTGTAGGCATCCACCACCACTTTAACCGGATTTTTAATGTAATTATTGCCGCTGTCATCATAAGGCTGGGCATAGGGATACTTATCGCTCTTGACAAACGCATCGGCAATCCAATACTGTTTGCCGTCTACCACTGCCATATACGGGTCGTTATCGTATTCCAAAAACGGGGCAATCGTCTTGACCCGGTCCATCACATTGCGGTGGATTAAAATTTTACTGTCCCCGCCAATTTCCGAAGACAACAGCATTTCCGGAGACCCGGTGTACAGCGCAAAGGACAGACGGTTGATACCGGAAAGTTTGATGCCGGCCTTGCCGTCGTAGGTCACTTCCTGGTTGTCATCCCCCTTGGGATAGTCAAATTCTTTATTGGTTCCCCCCACCACGCAGTAATCATAATTGCCTTCGCCAAAATAAAT
Source organism: Eubacteriaceae bacterium (assembly GCA_028705955.1). GTDB lineage: Bacteria > Bacillota > Clostridia > Eubacteriales > Eubacteriaceae > JAQWCN01. The sequence goes on along the minus strand of JAQWCN010000151.1, from coordinate 1,874 downwards.
CCGGGGCTGATCCACAGAAAGCCCCTTGGTGGATGTGGTCGGCGGAATATCTTTGACAATGAGCTCCGGCTGGCCCACGCTGTTGGTCTTATTGACCGGCGACATCGCCACGCCAAACCCGTGGGTGTATTTTAAATGCTGATTGACCCAGGTCTTGGCATCGTCTGATAAGGCCGTGTTGTTCATCTCCCGGGCTCCCAAAAACACCTGGGTATACGTCCCGTCCAGATTGTAGCGGTCCACATCCACATCGCTGAAGGTGTAGTAATTCCGGATCCCCTGAAGGGAATTGTACATTTCTTTGGTCGGCTGCCTGTCGTTAATGGGAATATTGCTGATCGTCGTGTTGTTCGCCTGGATATCCGCCGCTGTGATCTCCTGGGTCGGTGCGTACTCTTTGACCGTCACATTGTCCAGACCATACGCATCCCGGGTCGCTGCTATATTCTTTTCGATATATTGGGATTCCTGGGTGTACTGGTTGGGCACAACCACCGCGTATTCATAGACCGATTGAATGACAGAGCCGCCAATTCCCAGGGCAATGAGCACCACCGGTCCCAGAGCCATCATTTTGTATTTCTTTTGCTTTCCGGCCCAGACCGACACCCCGGCAAAAACGACACAGGCCACGATATCCACAATATAAAACTTCTGGCGGACCGCAATGTCCGAAGCCCCGGCCCCGTAAACCATTCCGGAACCACCGTACACCATTTCCATCATTTTGACCCCAAAGCCAAAACCCAGGAGCAGCATCAAAACACCCAGAAAAATGCCGATCTGTTCGCTGGCCATGTGTAAAAAAGTCCGGGCAATTTCCTTAATCAGCGTCCCGATATCAGCAATGCTCTGGACATCATAAAACCCGAAATTGCTCTCCCGGTACATAATGTACACCGAATACAAAAGGGTCACCACCACCATCAGCACAAAACACGTCATAATGACATTGTACAAGGCTTTGATCAGCGGCAGGGCAAAGAAATAAAAGGACAGATCCAGCCCGTAGAGGGGATCTGTTTTGCCAAAACCTGAACTGTTGATACTTAAAAGCACTTCGTTCCAGGTGCCGTCAGCCACCGTCTTCGTGATAATAAACGCCACCAGTGCCACAATCACCCAAGTGGTCATCTTTTCGTTTCTGCTGCTGATCCGTCCGCTCACCCCGATGTATTTTTCAGAGAGTTTCTTTAAATACCGCAGATAAAAATACATGATAATGATGAGCACGATAAAAACCGGGACTCCGATTTCCAGCTTGATCACTAACTCTTTAAAGAAGATATTGAGATACCCCATCTCCTTAAACCATAAATAACTGACATAAAAGCCGTTCAGTGAGAGTAAAATGGCAATAATGACCACAGCTCCTGCCACAACGGCCAATGCTATTTTCCGATTCCTGTTCATAAGACCTTTCCTTCCCAATTCAATGTCCGGACAGCCACGCCTTTCCAAATGCGGTGCCCCCGATTTTTTCCATAAAAAAAGCATATCAGGCAACTGATTTTACAATCATTTTACCTCATATGCTGTCACTTTAAAATAAAAATTTTGGGTTTCTTTAAGGATTCGTTTTTTCTAATCATTGATACGCACGTATTTTGAAATATAACGTTCTTTTTCTTCATCCTTCGGCGTCATAATGGTTTTACTCATCAGCACATCCCGAAACTCACAATCTGTCATTTTGGCCGATTGCATGTTGGTCTGATAAAATTCACATTTGGAAAAAACCACCTGATCCAGATTGGCATCTTTAAAATTGACAAAAGCCAGATTGCACCGGATAAAATGAATCCCCGCCATATCTGCGCCTTCAAAATTTGCTTTCTGCAAATCCACATTGACAAAATCATGGCTTTTTAAAT
>JAQWCN010000150.1 GCA_028705955.1 Eubacteriaceae bacterium | reverse complement strand
TTTTTTCCCTGCTTTCCTGGGGGATATGCCCGCCGAGCAGGTCCGATTCATGTGCTTCGCCTTTTTCATGACCCTGACCTACCTTTGCCTCCTCCCCCTTTTTGACGAATCCCTTTCCCGGAAGCTCTTCTTCTTCGGGGTGGTCTGTAATTACTCCCAGGTCATTTCAACCCTGGCCATGCTCATTGAACGCACCGGAGCGGTCCAAACCATCAACACCAACAGCAACTTCTTCTCCATGACCAACTCGGTTATTTCTGTGTGGCTGCTGGTTTTTACCTTTCCCTTCGTGTTTTATGTCCTCAGCCGCCGCTATCCCCTTGTCCTCGAAGCGGTTTCGGATCAGATCTGGGTACGCCTGGCCTTTGCCAGCGTCATCGAATTCGGCCTTTTATCCTTCGCAGGCCTCCTCCTGCCCCTGAGGGCCCTGGATGCCTTCAGCCTCTTCGCCCTGTCCGGGATCATCTTAAATATTGTCCTCCTTTATGTCTACGTGTACAGCATCCTTAAAAGCGCCTGGCGACAAAGCCAAAAGACCCTGGAGGAAAAACAGGCCCGCTTTCTTCTGGACCTCCAAACCCAGCGAATGAAGGACCTGCGCCAGGCCATTGCGGATACCAGACAATCCCGTCACGATCTCCGCCATCATCTTCAGGCCCTGTCCACTTTAGCCTCCCAGGAGGATGGCGGCACCGCCGAGGAGCGGCTCTTCCGTATCCAGGATTACCTGAAGACCTACACCGAAATGGTCGATCAGCGGGAATTCATTCCCTTGTGCCATAACCTGCTGGTGGATAGTCTTTTAAATTACTATCGCAGCAAGGCCCTGGATGCCCAGGTCTCCTTTGAGATCCACGCCAACCTTCCGGAAATCTCCATGATTCCCGATCCCCTGCTGTGCATTATTTTAGGGAATCTATTGGAAAATGCCTTAGATGCCGTCACCGAACTTCCTGCCGATGAGCGGCACATCCAAGTTGCCCTCCAGATTTTAGAAGAAAATCTCATTATCACCGTCGATAATACCTTTAATGGTAATCTGGATATCAAAGGGGATGTGTTTCACAGCACCAAAGCCACCGGCTCTGGACTTGGGCTCATCAATGTCAGCCAAACCGCTGAGAACTACGGCGGCAATGCCCTTTTCGAAGGGGCCGGCAAAAGCTTCCACGCCTCAGTTATCCTTCCCATTGGCGGGCCCTACCCCATCTTTGAAGAACAAGCATAAACTGAACCCATTAAAAACTTTTAAACTGAACCATCCGGTGGTTCAGTTTTTTAGTATAATAAATGGTACAAACAGAACACAGGAGATTGATCATGACCATAACCACTAAAAAATGCTGCTACACTGCCTTGATGATTGCCATCACCTTCATTATGATTTACATCATCAAAATCCCCATCCCCAATGGCTATATTCACCTGGGAGACGGTGCCGTCTTTTTGTGCGGCTATATCCTCGGGCCCATCCTCGGAACCTTTGCCGCTTGTGTCGGTGCTGCTTCTGCAGATTATTTCTCGGGCTACGCCATCTACATCATTCCCACCATCCTAGCCAAGGGCACCATGGCCTGGCTAACTGCCTGGGCGATGGCCCACCCCAGCCTTAAGAAAGGGACCCAGATGGCCATCCTTTTTGGTGCCAGCATCGTCATGGCCTTCATTTATTACCTCTCAGAGGTCATAATGTACGGCAACGCCCTATCCCCCCTGGTTAACATTCCCTTCAATCTGCTCCAGGCCGCGGTTGGCCTTGTCATCGCAGTACTGCTCTTCAAGCCCCTGCGCAGCTTTCGACTAGTCGAGATTAAACCCATTTCCACCACAGAATAAATTTGTGCTATAATGAATCCAATCATACGGCATTGAATTTTAATTTGAGGAGGAAGCACAATGATAAAAATCGGTATTTTGGGCTACGGGAACCTGGGGCGGGGCGTTGAATGCGCCATCCGACAAAACCCGGATATGGAGCTCGTCGCCATCTTCACCCGCCGGCCCCCGGAGACTCTCACCATTCTGACAGAGGGGGTCCCCGTCCGCAGCGTCGAGGATGCCCCAGCTTTTGAGGATACCATCGACGTCATGATCCTCTGCGGCGGCAGCGCCACCGACCTCCCCCAGCAAACCCCGGATTTTGCAGGGCGCTTCAACGTGGTGGACAGCTTTGACACCCACGCCAAAATCCCAGAGCACTTTGCAGCGGTGGATAAAGCCGCCACAGAAGCGGGCCATGTTGCCCTGATTTCCGCAGGCTGGGACCCCGGCCTCTTCTCCCTCAACCGGGTTTATGGCAACGCCATCCTGCCTGTGGGGCAGGATTATACCTTCTGGGGCAAGGGCGTCAGTCAGGGCCATTCCGATGCCATCCGGCGTATTGAAGGCGTGGTGGATGCCCGTCAGTATACCATCCCCGTGGATGCCGCCCTGGAGGCCGTGCGCAGTGGTGTCAACCCAGAGCTTTCCACCCGGGAAAAACACACCCGGGAATGCTTCGTCGTCGCCAGAGACGGCGCGGACCAAGCTGCCATCGAAGCTGAAATCGTCGGGATGCCCAACTATTTCGCGGATTATGACACCACCGTCCACTTTATTTCCGCCGAAGAGCTGGCCCGGGACCATCAGGGAATCCCCCATGGCGGCTTCGTCATCCGCAGCGGTGCCACCGGCTGGGAAAATGAACATAAGGCCGTGGTAGAATACAGCTTAAAGCTGGATTCCAACCCCGAGTTTACCGCCTGTGTCCTGGTCGCCTGTGCCCGGGCCGTTGCCCGCTTCGCTGCCCAAGGGGCAAAAGGGGCTAAGACCATCTTTGATGTCCCACCCGCTTATTTGTGCGCTGGTGATGGGGCAGATTTGCGTAAAATATTGCTTTAAAGCCCAAGGAGCCGCTGCATTCTTTCCAGATGCGGCGGCTTTTTTGTCGTTGCAATATTAAGGGAGTGCTTGTATAATAAGACCATAAGACACAATGGGCTTAAGGGGAAGAAAATGGGAAAAAAGATATCGCACTCAAAGAATTTTTTTCAAATAACAACCGTTTTGCACAATTATGCAACAATGCTCTTTTTAATGGTAAATCCGTTATACAGGCCGATCGTCTTAAACCCTTAGACAGTGCCCAAAGTGAGCTTATCCCCCTGGGCGAGAAAGCCGCTGATTTTATCCAGAAAAACCGGGACGTGGTAAAGCTTTATAACGATGAAATGGCATTTATCGTTCTCGGACTGGAATCCCAAAACGATATACATTATGCCATGCCGCTGCGCTGCCTAGTCTAGGATGCTCACTCCTATGACAGGCAATATCGTGAAATTGGAGATACCCATCGAAAGAACAGGGATTTAAAGGGAGCGGAGCGATTAAGCCGCTTTGCACGAGGGGATAAACTCATCCCCGTAATAACCCTGGTCGTTTATTATGGCACCACACCCTGGGATGCCCCCAGAAGTTTAAGGGAAATGATTGCCATGCCAGGGGGAAACCCAATACTGGCTTCACTGGTTCCAGACTACCCCATGCACCTGCTGGAAGTCCAGTGTATTGAAAACATGGAAGAATACGAGGGCGAGCTAAAAGTCCTTCTGGGCTTTGTAAAATATCAAAAGAATTTAGAGGCACTTTTAACCTTTGTGGGTGAGAATGAAGAAATCTGCAAAAAGCTTCCCCGAGAAACCCTACGGACCATCGAGGCCGTTGCGGAGATTAAAGAGCTGGAAGAGTATATTCCCAATATTGAAGAACAGGAGGTGATTAATATGTGTGATGCATTACAGCAGTTAAGGCAAGAAGGTCGCATGGAAGGTCGCATGGAAGGTCGCACGGAAGGTCGACGCGAAGGTAAGCTGGAGGCTGAGGAATCGATCATTCTGGAAATGCTCAAAAAGAAGCTGGATATCCCCTTGATTGAGGACATCACCCACCTGCCCACCGAGCGTATTTTAGAAATTAAGCGACAGTATAAAATTCAGTGATTTTGGAATTGTGGAGCCGCTGCATCCCTGTGAAGGATGCGGCGGCTTTTTGATGGGCTTGTGGAGATACCTTGTATAAAAAAACAGCAATGCTGTTTTTTTAGCACTGCTGTTTTGTGGATTCTTTACTTGCTGGTGTTAAATACGTTGATAGCCGAGGCGGTGTCGGAGAGCCAGTTCCAGTT
>JAQWCN010000149.1 GCA_028705955.1 Eubacteriaceae bacterium | reverse complement strand
GTCGATTATATGGGGGCTTTAACCATTGTTAAAGCACTGAAGGCAAAACTGGAGGACCGGCTGGGGTGTGAATTGACCCATTGTGCCATCGCGATGCCCGCAGGAACCGAAAGCAGCGCAAAAACCCATCAGTACGTCGCCGAGGGAGCCGGGTTTGAAGTAACCAATATTCTGGACGAACCGACAGCGGCCAACGCGGTTTACGGGATCGACAATGGGGTCGTGGTCGACATTGGCGGTGGGACCACCGGGCTGGCCTTCTTTGAAGAAGGTAACGTGACTGCGATTGAGGATGAACCGACGGGAGGCACGCATCTGTCCCTGGTTTTAGCCGGAAATTATCATATTACGTATGAAGAAGCAGAAGTCCTTAAACAGGATTACAGCAAGCACAAAGAAATTTTGCCGGTGGTCAAGGCGGTCGTTGAAAAAATGGCCAGTATTATTAAAAAATATGTTAAAGGCCGGGACGTCAAAGGCATTTACCTCTGCGGAGGAACATGCTGTCTGACCGGAATCGAAAAGATTATTGAAAAAGAAACCGGAATCCCGACGTTAAAACCCCGCAATCCTTTTTTAGTCACACCAACGGGAATTGCGATGAATTGTGAAGTGTGAGAAAGGAGTGATCAAAGCGTATGGATGTTAATCAATTGATTGATCGTATTGTCAGTCAGGTACAGGAACGGGTTGAAGCGTTGGACGATGAAACCCAAACCGTTTCCCCTTTGCCGAAACCGGTCCGGGACAATCAGCCCAAATGGCTGATTGTGACACAGCATCAGGAAAAAGCAGAAGCATGGCTTAAAGAACAAATCCGGGAAGCGTTTTGCCCGGTTATCTTTAATCCCGATGCCCCTCCGGATGTGTCCGGTTATGAAGGTGTATTGCTGTGGACATTAGGCTGCACCGATATGTGCCGGATTGCCAATGGAACAGGCGGGACACCGGAATCAGATTTGGTGGTGGAAGGTCTGCTGCTCGGAAAGAAAATGGTGGTGTTAAAAGAAGGCATCGCTTATGAAGATTATCAAAAAAGTGCTCCGGTGGCGTATTACCGGCATTTTGAAGAAGCCTACAGCCGGCTGCTTGCCGACGGCATAAGCTGCTGCCCTCAAAAAGATCTGGCAGCGTGTTTGCTTCAGACCAAACCGGAAACAGTGGTACCATCGGTAATGCCGGAACCCCTTGAAAAACCGGTTGTGCAGGAAAATTCGGCAGCGCAAACGGACGAGGCCGGTTGTATCGATAAACATATTATCACCGAAAAAGATGTGATTGACCAGGTTCACCGGAAAGTCAGAACGATTCGCATTCCGGAGAATGCCATTATCACCGATATGGCCCAGGAATTGCTGGACGATAAAAGAATCGATCTGTGTCGCAGGTCTTGATATGAGAGTGGGACAGGTCATTGGAAGTCTTTGGGCCACCAGGAAAGATGAAGCGTTAAACGGACTGAAATTACTGGTGGTCCAGCCTCTGCACATCGGCAGCCCGGCAAAAGAAGGAGCCCCGTTTGTGGCGGTGGACCGGATCGGTGCTGGCGTTGGGGAATCCGTGATTGTGGTTTCCGGCAGTTCCGCAAGAAATGCAGCCGGGGATAATCACATTCCGGTTGACGCGACGGTGGTCGGCATTGTTGATGATATGGAAGTGAGTTAAAAATGGAAGAAGAACAAAAAAGTATGGGTACATTGGAAGCCATTATGGCAGCTGGTGTTGTTGGAGCCGGAGGCGCCGGATTTCCAACCCATATCAAATTGAAGGCAAAAGCAGACACTTTTATTGTGAATGCGGTGGAGTGTGAACCTCTGATCGGGGCCGATAAATTTTGCTGCCGGGAGGACAGCGACCGGATTGTTAAAGGGACGCTGGCGGTGGCAAAGCTCATCGGGGCAAAGCATCTTGTAATTGCCTTGAAACGTACGTATACTGCAGAAATAGAGGCGCTGCAAAAAGCGGTGGATCAGGCCAAAGCGCCCATTGAAATATTTCAGACCGAACCCTTTTATCCGGCGGGGGATGAACAAACCCTGGTCTATTGCGTGACCCAACGCAGCATTCCCGAGGGCGGTCTGCCCCTGGATGTCGGCGCGGTGGTTGACAATGTAGGAACGGTTTTAAACATTGCCCGGGCGATGGAAGGAAAAGCCGTGACTCATAAACGGCTTTCTGTGATCGGGGAGGTGGAAAAACCGCTGATGTTGGAGGTTCCCATCGGCACAAACATCCTGGATTGCATCCGGCCGGCAAAGCCAAAGGATCAGGAATACGCCGTGATTTTGGGCGGTCCCATGATGGGCCGGATCATAACCGATCCGAAAGCCATGGCCAAAGAAGTGGTCACCAAAACCCTGGGAAATCTGTTCGTTTTGCCAAAAGATCACGCCCTTATCCGGCATCACGAAATTCCCATTGAACGGGTCCAGAAGAAAGCGATGGCGGCTTGTATTCAGTGCAGGATGTGTACAGATTTGTGTCCGCGGTTTTTGATCGGACACCGCATGGAACCGCACCGGATTATGCGCAACGCTTTTAAAGAAAAAATGCTTGAGGATGACGCAATGTATTTAAAGGCTTTTGGCGAAGCAGCCAACTGCTGTGATTGCGGGGTCTGCGAAATGTTTTCCTGCCCGATGGGCCTGTCACCCAAACGGATGAACCAGTACTTTAAAGGGAAACTCCGGGAAAAGCATTTAGCCTTGGAGAAAAACAAAGATCCCAAAGCTAAAGCCACCATTGATGAACGACGGGTCCCGACACAAAGGCTCATTAGCCGCCTGGGATTGTCCGTTTATTCGGGACAGCACCTGTCTGCTTTGATGACGATTGAACCGGCCAACGTGAGAATTCCCCTCAGGATGCACATCGGGGCACCAGCTCAAAAAATTGTTGCGGTGGGTGACAAGCTGCATTGCGGAGACTTAATCGCCAAAATGGGCGGGAAGGTTTCGGCGAATATTCACAGCAGTATTGATGGAACCGTCACTGCGGCAGACAAGGATTTGATTGAAATTGAAAGAGGAGCTATTCAATGAAACGAGCGTTAGGGTTAATTGAATTAAACAGCATTGCCAGGGGGATTATCACAACGGACGAAATGGTCAAAGCGGCCCAGGTGGAACTGGTCCGGACCTCCACAGTATGTCCGGGAAAATACATCGTGATCATCTCCGGAGATGTGGGCGAAGTAAAGGCGGCCATGGCAGCAGGACAGCGTTTGGGCGGTGAATATGTCATCAATACGCTTTTAATTCCCAACATTCACGAGCAGCTTGTCCCTGCACTGATGGGAACCGTCGGTGATATTCATCCGGAAGCCATCGGCGTGCTGGAATTTTATTCCATCGCCTCGGCCATTACTGCAGCGGATATTGCGGCGAAAGCGGCACGGATTGAATTGATTGAAGTCCGGATTGGCTACGCCATTGGCGGAAAAGGTTTTGTAACGTTAACCGGGGATGTGGGGGCAGTGAAAGCCGCGGTTGCCGCCGCGTCCCGGACAGATGATTTATTGGTGGAGACCTCAGTGATACCAAGGCCGGTAGCGCCCTTGGTTGAGGCGTTAATGTAAAAATAAAGAAAGAGTAGAACCCTATGTTTAGTGAACTAATAAAAAATATTACAAATATTGGCGTTTTTACGGGCAGCATCGGGGATTGGATTTCCAATCTGTCGATCAATTCAGTGATTATCTTTATCATGATGATTTTTATGCTCGTAGGTGCCATCGATAAAATGAGAGGCAATAAACTGGGCTACGGCGAGGAATTTGAAGCGGGGTTTAATGCCATGGGGCCTTTGGCTATGGCGATGGCCGGCGTGGTTGCTGCCGCTCCGGTTCTGGCGATCATTCTCAAACCCATTATCGTGCCGATTTACAATTTATTTGGTGCCGACTCATCCATGTTTGCCACAACGCTTTTGGCTTGTGATATGGGCGGTTATCCGTTGGCCATGAAGATGGCGGCCAATGAAACCATCGGAAACTTTTCAGGTTTGATTCTGGGGACCATGATGGGCCCGACCATCGTCTTTACCATTCCAGTGGCGCTGTCGATTATCAAAAAGAAAGACCGGCCGTATCTGGGCGCCGGGATTCTGGCAGGGATGATTACCATTCCGATTGGGTGTATCGTCGGGGGGCTGGTCATGAACATGACTAA
>JAQWCN010000148.1 GCA_028705955.1 Eubacteriaceae bacterium | reverse complement strand
TGCGGCGTCGGCAAAGATGATTTTTCACCGGTAGCGTAAGGAGACCGAATGGCGGTAAAAGCAAAAGAAACCGTACATAACAATCAGTTTTCCACCGCGGTCAGTTTGAGCATGGCGGGGGCCATTATCGTATTTGTTATCCTTTATGAATTTGTCGTCCGCACCCAGACCGATCCGGTGATCCAGTCGATGTTCAGCTTTTTTTCGATGGTCATCATGCTGGTTGCCCTGGCTTTGATGATCCGGTACATGTCGACCATTTACAATTTGCTGCTGACCCACGCCCGTCTTGAGGTTGAACGAAAAGTCCTTTTCTTTCATCACATTGCGGCAGAAATTTCCGTTGACAGCATGATGGGGATTTGGCCAAAGGCTGATTTTGACAAAATGGATCAGGTGACGGGCAAGAAACATCACTTTACGGTATCCCGTTCTGATCTGGACAGTTATAAAATTTACGTCATCCTTTATAAAGAGGATGATAAAATCAATTATGCGGAACTCCAGTGCTCTAAAAAAATGCACCGGGCACTTACAAAATTAGTCAATCAGTAAAGATCTCCCGGATAACGGCATTGTCGTCATCCGGGTTTTCAGTATACCGCTTTTTTCGGAGGAAAAGATGAAAATTTTACACACAGGGGACTGGCACATCGGCCGGACTCTCAACCAGCACAGTCTGCTCGAAGACCAGGCGTTTGCCCTGGATGGTTTACTGACCATTCTGGACCGGGAACACCCGGATGTTCTGCTTATTGCCGGGGACCTCTACGACCGGGCGGTGCCCTCCCGGGACGCCATGCGGCTGGTCGACCACACGCTGACAGAAATTCTGCTTAAGAAAAAAATCCCCATTATCATCATCGGCGGAAACCATGACGGCCGGGAACGCATGGATTTTGCCAACGATATCCTCCGGGAACGGGGGCTTTATATCGTCGGACAGTTTACCCCGGCCATTGACCCGATCATATTAAACAGCCCTGACGGCCCGGTGGCTTTCTGGCCTGTTCCCTTTATCAAACCGGTGGAGTACCGGGACATCACCCACTGCGCCGAAACACCAGATTACAATGGCATGTACGAAGCCATCCTGAAAGATATCACCATCCGGCACAACCCGGTGATCCCCAACGTGCTTATCACCCACGGGCTGGTGCTCTCCGGAGTGCCCAAAGACGGGGACATCGACGAATCGGTGCGCCCGATCGAAATCGGCGGGATTTCCTACGCCCGGTCTGAACTGTTTACCGATTTTGATTATGTGGCCCTGGGCCATCTCCACCGCCCCCAGAAGGTGGGCTGTGATTCTATCCGTTACGCCGGCTCCCTGCTTAAATATTCGTTCTCTGAAATCCATCAAAAAAAATCCGTCACCCTCGTCGACGTCAAAAAGGATACCCCGGCCCAAATCCGGACGATCCCCTTGCCTTTCCGCCATGATCTGCGGGTGATCACCGGGGAATTTGACGAGCTTACCGGTCTTGCTGCTTACACCCACCCGGACCGGGAAGATTATCTGCGCATCATTTTAACCAATAAAGAACGGGTGCCCAACCCGATGGAGGAATTGCGCTGCGTCTACCCCAACATCATGGAAATGGGCTACGAAAACGCCAAGACCCGGATTGGCGGCGCACTCCAGGAAAACATCAAAAAACATCTGTCGGATCCCATGGCCTTGTTTCTGGATTTTTACCAGACGATTCACGGCGAGGAACCGACGCCGGAACAAATTGCTTTTGTGAAACAATCGTTTAACGCCATTAAGGAGGAAGACCATGCGACCGCTTAAACTAACCCTCAACTGTTTTGGTCCCTTTTTATCGGAAACGGTGGATTTTACCAAACTGGGGGACGATCTGTTTTTAATTTCCGGACCCACAGGCAGCGGCAAGACCACCATTTTTGACGGCATCAGTTACGCCCTGTTTGGTGAAGCCAGCAGTCCGGACCGCCTGGCCGACGGGATGAAAAGTGATTTTGCTGATGTGGGCAATCCCTGTTTTGTGGAACTGACTTTTTCGGTCGGCCCGAAAATCTATCACATCCACCGCCTGCCTCACCAGATGATGATGAATCACCTCAACACCGGCCATAAAGAACAAAAACACGAAGCCCATCTGTGGGCTGTGGCTCCGGACGGAACCGAAACCCTGATCGCCAGCTCGGTCCGGGAATGTGCCCAGGCCATTAAAACCATTTTGGGACTCAGCGCCAGCCAATTCCGACAAATTGTCATGCTGCCCCAGGGCCAGTTCAGCCGCCTGTTAAAATCCACCGAAAAAGAACGGGTGGATCTTCTGAAAACCCTGTTTTCCATGGATTATTACAAATCCTTTGAGCGCAAAGTAGAAGCCGCGGCCCAGGAAGCCGACGGTGATTCTGAAAAATTAAAGCAGCAAATTGTTCAGGAAATCCAGCACTTGATGCCCGGCAAGGATACCGCCCTTCAGGCGGCCATCGAAGCGAAGGATCCAAATCCCACAACCCTTTTGCCCAAAGCCACATCTGCCATCGCCCGGGATCAAGCGGCACTCTCCCAGCTCCGGAACGAGATCGACCTCCTGTCTGGCCGCCGGGAAACCCTCGCCCGGGAATTGGGTGCGGGCATTGCCCTGATTGCCCGGTTTGACAGCCGGGACGCCGCCCAAAAAAAGGACCGCAGTCTGGCGGAACAAAAAGAAGCCATGGCCGCTCTCCAGCGAAAAATCACCTTTGCCCGAAAAGCCCGGGCCATCCTCCCCATCGAGCGAAATCTGGAACGGGAACAGAGCCGCAAAGTGCGGACCCAGACCCTTCTGGATGAACAGCAGGCCATTTTGAAGGACGCCACCCAAAATCAGCAGGCTCTGGCGCCCCAACTGGCGGAAAGCGAATCCCCCGCCTATGAAGCGGCCATCGAAGCCGACCAAAAAAGCCGCAACGCACTGGAAGGCCATCTTCACAGCCTGGCAGACTGGGCCGATCTCGACGCCAAAATCGACGAAAACCGCAAGCACCTTCAATCCATGGAAATCCGCATCGGCGGCATTACCAAACTCAAAACCGCCCAAACCGAAGAAGGCCGGGCCATCACCGAACTGCAGCAGCAGCTGACTGACACCCAGAAAGAATTGATGACTGCCGACGAAAAACTAACCCGGGCCCGGCTCCAACTGGACGAAATCAACCGGCTGGGGAAAATGCTGGATGCCATCGCCGCCAACGACAAGCAGCTGCTCCAGCTCCGGAAGGATGAAAAGACCCTTCAGAAAGACGCCACCCGTTTTGGAAAAGAACTGATCAAACTGGAAGCCCGGCAGTTGCGCAACGCGGCCGGCGCCCTGGCTGCCACCCTGCGGGAAGGGGACCCCTGCCCCGTCTGCGGCAATGTTCACCACCCGGAACCCGCCGCCAGTGCCGACGCTCTGGGCTCGCTGCAGGAAAAACTGAACAACGCCCGGGCCAGTGTCAGCGAATCCCAGGGATCCCTGACCGCCCTCCGGGAACAGATCACCTTTTACACCAAACAGAACGCGGAACAAAGCGCCCGGATGGACGCCCTTCAGGCCGAAAAGCCTTTTTTACACAATGTCAGGATCACGAAGCACACCATCGACCAGCAAACCGTTGTTCTGACCGGCCGGCTTCAGGAGCTTTCGACCCTTCGTCACCATTTGAACGAAAAAACGACCCGGCAAACCGAAGCCCTCACCAAAAAGCAAAAAGCCTACGAAGAAAATCAGCGGGTGATCGATGCCTCTGGTGATCTTCAGACGGATTACATCGCTTGTAAAAGCCGGCTGGACAGCCAGGCCGGCGCTTTAGGTCTCATCAAGACACGCCTGTCGGTCCTTCCGGATATCGGGGATCTCGAAACCCAGTCTCCAAAAGCGCTTTCGCACCTGTTTAAGGATAAACAGACCCGGCTCAGCCGCCGCATACAGGAAAAACAGGATCACCGCAAAGCCTTGAGACTTCAAAAGGATAAGTTGGCTCAAAGGGCTGCAGCCGCCAAAGCCGCGGCCGCCAGTGCCCAAAAATCCCTGGAGGAAGCAACCCGGTCTTTAGCCAGTGTTCAACGGGAATACGACGCCGCTCTGCTGGAATCCCAACTGACCCGGACCTGTTACGATCAGCATAAAAACTTGAGCCTTGAACAATTGGCCGGATGGGAAAAAGACATTGCCGG
>JAQWCN010000147.1 GCA_028705955.1 Eubacteriaceae bacterium | reverse complement strand
TGAAGTCTTTTTGATGCCATGCAATCGCATCGATGGTAAAAAGTGGCGCCTGGTAGTGAAAACGAATGGCCCCCAAAAACATTTCATTTTCATAAGCAGCCATAAACAAACAATGCTGGCATTGTTCTGGCGAAAAAACGCCCTTTAAATCTTCAATATTCTTTGGGAAACAATACTTAATCATGAATATACCCCTTGAGATAAGTAATTTCTTCCGGTGTCAGATTCCGCCATTCCCCACTTTTAAGTTTGGAATCTCTTATTTCTCCAATGGCGGTTCTTTTCAATCGTACTACAGGATGACCGACAGCCTCACACATTTTACGCACCTGCCTCTTTTTTCCCTCAGTGATTCTGATTTCAAGAAGCGATGAACCCCGTTTGGTTTTAAGCATTTGCACCTGGGCCGGACGTGTCACGTAAACCCCATCATCCGTATCGATATGAACCCCCTGGCGCAAACTTTCTGCATCCTTCGGGGTCAAATGCCCCTCAACAATACACTGGTAGGTTTTTACAAACGCATGGCTGGGATGTGTGAGCGCAAATGTTAAATCGCCATCATTGGTCAAAAGCAGCAGCCCTTCGGTTTCTTTATCCAGTCTTCCCACAGAATAAAGGCGCCGGTCTGTTTTAACAAGATCGAGAATTTTATGATGCGCATGGCGGTCCGA
This sequence comes from Eubacteriaceae bacterium, assembly GCA_028705955.1. Taxonomy (GTDB): domain Bacteria; phylum Bacillota; class Clostridia; order Eubacteriales; family Eubacteriaceae; genus JAQWCN01. Next base: position 3,501 of record JAQWCN010000147.1, on the reverse strand, counting down.
AGACGTCGATACAATTCCCCGGGGTTTGTTAAGTAATATATAAGTCGCCCCTTGCGGATAAATCGGTTGATGATTCACCGTAACGCGATCCCCCTCTGAAACCTTAAATCCCGGAGTGGTAATCAGCTCGTCATTAACCGCAACGCATCCCTGTTCAATCAATTCCTCTGATTTTCTTCTGGAGGCAACCCCACACCGGGCCATATATTTTTGTAGACGCATCATGATGGCAAACCTTCCTCTCCTTCTATACTTTCAGGATCTTTTTGTGATGCCTTTGAATAAAAATTCTCAAAATCCGGGAGCTCATTCAGCGATTTTAAATGTGCTGATTTTAAGAAAGCGGCTGTCGTCTCATAATAAAACGGTCTGCCAGGGGCATCCTTTCTCCCCGCCTCCACAATTAATCCCCGATCCAGTAAATTCTTAATCGAGCTGCTGGAGGAAACCCCGCGAAGATTTTCAATATCCACCCGGGTCACTGGCTGACGATAAGCAATAATTGATAGGGTTTCCAACGCCGCCCTAGACAATCCCCCGTGTTGATTAATGGATACAATCTTTTCAATAAAGGGATAAAGTTCTGGTTTTGTCGATAATTGCCAGGACTTTTCTGTCTGAACCAACCGAATCCCATGTGACACTTTTTGATACTCCTGAGCCATTTGTTCCAGAATCTTTTGAGCCATTCCTTCTTCAATAGCCACTGCCTGTGCTAAATCAGCCGTTTTAACCGAATCTCCCGCCGCAAACAAAATCCCCTCAAAACGTGCAACTATTTTTTGATTTGTCAGCATAATCATCTGTTGTTCATCCACTCACTGCCGTCCTTCTTGATATTACTATATCACCAAAAACATCTTCTTGTTCCAGGCAAATTAAATTCGCCTTGTACAATTCCAAAAGTGCTTGAAAAGTTACAACTATCTCGCTGCGCCGATGGTTTTTTAACGTTTGAGAAAAGGAAATAACTTTTCCGCTGTTGATCAAAGCTTCCCGGATTACCTGAATTTGATCCTCTACAGAATAGCTTTCCCTTTCAATGGGCTGAGGCGGATCTCTAAACGTATGATCCTGTTCATATTTTGAAAGCATCCGTTCAAAATAGTGCTGCAAAGCCAATGGATCGATTTGAACTATTTTTTCTTTCTGACACAACGGCAAATATTCAGGATCCTTGTAAATTCCACCACTTTCCCGTTCCATTACCTGTTCCAATCTTTGACTTGCATTTTTAAAAGCCTGGTAGGCTTTCAACTGCTGAACCAAATCATCTTCTGACAGCTCCCCATCTTCATCTTCTCTTTTCGGTAAAAGACTTCTGGATTTGATTTGAAGTAACCGGGATGCCATCACAATAAATTCACTGGCAATATCCAAATTAAGATGCTGCCAATGCCGAATCGTTCTGAGATATTCCCCTGTAATCTGTGCGATGGCAATCTCACAAATATCAATCTCATTTTTCTGAATGAGATGAAGAAGTAAATCCAAAGGGCCTTCAAAGCATTCAGTATGAACTGTATAAGCCATTTCTTATCTCCAAAGCAATGTAAAAATCGGTGACAATAATGATGAATACAATGTCAGGACTGCGTTAATCAACGGCACCATAATTTTACTAAAAATACCCGTAAACATGAGCAGCAAGAGAACAACAAATCCGTACCGTGAAAAAGATTCATATTTCATTTTTGCCTGATAGGGCAAAAATTCTGCCAGAATCCGTGAGCCATCCAAAGGAGGAATCGGAATAATATTAAAAATTGCAAACAGGACGTTGTAATAGTAAACATACTGTAAAATAGTTGATAAAACCGTATTATTCAATGGAATAACCGCAAAATACGCTGCCATTCCAATAAATCCCAAAAGAAGATTGGTCAGACAGCCTGAAAGTGAAACGACTATGATCCCTTTTTTTCTGTTTTTAAAATTAGACGCACTAATCGGTACAGGTTTGGCCCATCCAAAATGTAAAAGAATCATTGAAATCAAACCAATGATATCAATGTGTTTCAACGGATTTAATGTCAGCCTTCCGGCCAATTTTGGCGTAGGATCCCCCATGGCATCAGCAGCATACCCATGGGCCATCTCATGAAATGAAATGGCAATAAGGATCCCTGGAACAGCCAGAAGCATATCCCAAAAATAACTTGAAGAAAAATTAAACATGTTGCTCTCCTGACAGCCATTTTGGAATACGATCCAATCTAAGGAGATCGTCATCCGTCTCCCGTTTTACAATAACCCCTGACATGTTGCCACTAATCAATACCACCGCCGGTCTGGGATAACGATTATAATTACTGGACATTGAATAATTATAAGCCCCTGTATTTGAAATCATCAGCGTATCCCCTACCTCCGGTCTATTGAGGTCCACCCGGTCAATTAAGATATCATTTTCACAAGCTCTGCCGCTAACCGTCACGGTCTCCATTATTGATGAAGACTTTGCATTGCAAATGTACGCTTCATATTCTGCCCCATAAAGCGCCGGTCTTGGATTATCGTTCATTCCTCCGTCAACACTGACATACGTCCGCAATCCAGGGATTTTTTTTACTGTTCCCACTGTATAAAGGGTTACCCCACTCTCAGCAACAATATATCGGCCCGGTTCAACAATCAATTTTGGAAGATCAATTCCAGCATGATCACATAAACCCTTTATTCTCAAAACCATCTGCGGAATATATTTGATAACATCAAAAGCTTCATCCTTATGCAAATATGGAATGCCAAAGCCACCGCCCAGATTTAGCTCTCCAAGTGGTATTTCATCTTCCTGAAGGAGACGGTACAGGTCAATCATTTTTTCAGCAGCAATAACAAAAGGTTCATCACTAACGATTTGGGAACCAATATGACAATGCAACCCTACTACTGTCAGACGGGGCATTTTCTTCGTTTTAAGAATAATCTCCCGTGCCTGAACATAAGGAAGCCCAAATTTTGAATCCTCTGTTCCCGTCTCAATCAATTCATGGGTGTGCGCTTCAACACCTGGTGAAACCCTGAACATAATATTGGCCCGACAGTCCTTCAGTGTCGTCAGACGGTTTAACGCTTCCAACTCATCCTCACTGTCAACAATGATCCGTCCAATTTGATGCTCCAAAGCAAAGGCCAACTCATCCGGTGTTTTATTATTGCCATGAAAGCAAATATGCTCTGTTGGAAATCCAGCTTTTAAAGCGGTGAGCATTTCACCTTTGGAAACCACATCAAGAGAAATTCCTTCAGAAGCCACAATCCTGCACATCGCCAGATTTGTGAATGCTTTTCCCGCATAGTTAATATCGTATTTAACGCCGGTGGAATCGAAAGCCTGTTTTAAATCCTCAATCCGCTTTCTTATAATATCCTCGCTCATTACATAAAGCGGTGTTCCATATTGCCGGGCCATTGCCACTGTATCCTGTCCTGAAAATTTCAGATTTTCCAAAATAAAATAACCTTTCTGTAAAGATAAAAAGGTGATCAATTATCCGG
>JAQWCN010000146.1 GCA_028705955.1 Eubacteriaceae bacterium | reverse complement strand
ATTTGGATAAAGGGTTAAAGGCGATTCATGCATAAGCGTTTGTGATTTCCGGATGAGGTGTGCCATCCGGAAAAAGTCAGGTTTATGCTGATGAAACGCAAATAAATATAATCATATTGGAAATGGATATGGTATAATACTTTTCAATTGCAGTTTTTATTTGTTTCATTAGAAATCAAATGAATAAACAGGCATAATCATTATATGAAAAAAGGGGGAGGACATTTAATGTACTCAAAGGAAACGACCATTATTAATAAATCCGGTCTGCATGCACGGGCCGCATCGGAATTTACCAGACATGCCACTCAATTTGAATCGGAAATTACCGTAAAAAATCTTGAGGACAAACGGGAAGGCAATGCCAAATCAATTATCGCGGTGATGGCCATGTCGCTGCCGAAGGGGACACCGATTGCGATTCAGGCTGACGGGGATGATGAGATCGAAGCGGTGGATAATATGATCGCTTTGGTCGACGATGGTTTTGGCGAAGAAGAATAAATAAAAAAAGCCCGGAAGGGCTTTTTTTATTGATACTTTTTTGTTCTAGTTTTGCAAAAAAGTATCTGTTCACCGGGGTAAAGAAGAACGAATATTTTCCGTGTACAAGATTTATCTAATTTGTTAAAATAGTGACAAATAGAAAAGTGGATAAATTGGAGAACATGGAGGAGAACAGGTTATGATTGCAGACGGCAATATTAATAAAATTAAACACGATGTGCTTTATGAAGTGGCAAAATTAGCTTTTGCAGGGGAATTAGAGGAAAAACGGGATTTTCTGCCAGAAAAAATGATTCCGGGAACAATTCCACATTTTCGCTGTTGTGTTTATAAAGAACGGGAAATCATTCGTCAGCGAATTCGCCTGGCTGAAGGAAAATCTGCAGGCCCGAAGGATGATGGCAACATTATTCAAGTGATTCAGGCTGCCTGTGCAGATTGTCCCATCTCCAGTTATGTGGTGACGGAAAATTGCCAGAATTGCCTGGGAAAAGCCTGTGTCAATGCCTGCCGTTTTGGGGCCATTCATCCCGGGGAAAAGCGGTCCCGGATTGACCCCAACAAATGCAAGGAATGCGGCCAGTGTGCGAAAGCCTGCCCATATAACGCCATTGCCCATTTAAAACGGCCCTGTAAATTCAGCTGTCCGGTGGATGCCTTGACGTATGATGAAAACGGCCTGTCAGTCATCGATGAAGAGAAGTGTATCCGCTGCGGGGCGTGTATCCATAAGTGTCCTTTTGGTGCGATTGGAACCATTAGTTTCATTACCGATGTCATCGCAGCGCTTCAGTCGTCCCGTCCGGTATACGCCATGCTGGCTCCGGCGACAGAAGGTCAGTTTGGATCGGATATTTCCATGGCCAGCTGGCGAAAAGCGGCGAAAGAAGTTGGTTTTACCGATTTGATCGAAGTGGGTCTCGGCGGCGATTTAACCACGTCCAGCGAAGCACTGGAGTGGCTTGAAGCGTATGAAAAAGGAGAAAATAAAACGACTTCCTGCTGTCCGGGCTTTGTGAATATGATTCGCAAACATTTCCCCGAATTTGAACATTTGATTTCGACAACAGTGAGTCCCATGTGCGGCGTGTCGCGGATGATTAAAGCCAAAGATCCGGAAGCCATTACCGTTTTTATCGGCCCCTGTGTGGCTAAAAAATCGGAAGTGGTGGATCAAAAAATCGAAGGAAATGCTGATTACGTTTTGGCTTACAGTGAGATCAAGGCGTTGTTTCGGGCGAAAGAGGTTACGCTTCAGGCGGTGGAAGACACGTATCAGGAATCGTCGGTTTACGGCAAGCGCTATGGTAATTCCGGAGGGGTGACTGATTCGGTTCTGGAATACCTTAAAGAATTGGGTCATGATGAAGCGCTTTCCGTCTGCAAGGCCAATGGTGCCAAAGAGTGCAAGCGTGCGCTCATGATGCTGAAAGCGGGAAAATTAAAGGAAGAATTTATCGAAGGAATGGCTTGTGAAGGTGGCTGTGTCGGTGGGCCCAGTTGTCAGGAAAACAACCGGAAGACTAAAAAAGACCGGGACTTCCTGATTTCCAAAGCCGACAAACGAAGCATTAAGGACAATTTGAGTGAAGTGGATCTCGATAGTTTTTCGATGCACCGCTAAACGCTAAAAGAGAAAACGGGGCTGTCACACTAAGCGGATGAATTTTGCTCAGTGCGACAGCTCCGTTATTTTTGTGTTGAAAAGGTAATCCCGTCACCGGTGCTGGTGGCGGTGATGGCACCGTTTTTATCGGTGCGGTAAAGCGTATAGCCGGAAACCCGCTTGAGCATTTTATCACTGGGCAGGCCGTAGTCATTGCCGGCGCCAACGGAAATCACGACTGTTTTCAGACGGCTTCCGCAGGCCTGAAGCCAGGGAGTTCGGGTTGACGAGTTGGAACCATGGTGACCGGCTTTGAGGACGTCGCAGCTGATATCGGCGGCGCTGGCCAGAATTTCATCTTCCTCCTGGGATTCGGCGTCCCCGGTGAACAGGAAAGCGTCATTGCCGTGGGTCATGCGGTAGACGAGGGAAGAATTGTTCAGATCATCGTATTGATTGCCCGAAGGGCCAAGGCAGGTAAAGGTGCAATCGGAAAGGGTGAATGTTGTCCCGGGGGAAGGCCTTTCAGCCGGAATGTTTTTGGCGGAAATCGCTTCAAGGGTCCGGGTGTAGGTTTTGGTCGTTGTGGCCTGGGGACTGATCAGCACTTTGCCGATATCAAAGGCTGCAATGACGGACCGGGCCCCGCCGATATGGTCGGCATGGGCATGGGTGAGAATCAGGGTATCGATGCGGGTCACGCCCAAATCTTTTAAATCGGAAACCAGAGTATTCTGGTGTTCGGAGTCCCCGGTATCGATCAAAGCCGTCTGCCCGTCGCTGGTCTGAATGCAGGTAGCGTCGCCCTGGCCGATATCCAGATAGGTGATGCGCACCTGGCCGGAAGCAGGCAATTCCGCACTGCTGTCTGTGATGCTGCACCCCCCGGTTATCAGCATTAAAACAATAAACAGGCCGAAGAAAACAAGATGGCGATTATTTTCCATGGGTCAGGCTTTCCAGCAGGGATTGGGCAGCCTTTAAGGCCCGGGCGGTTTGCTCCTGGTCAATGTGGTAGTCCTTTCCGTCAAAGTGGAGAATATCTCCTTCTGAGGCGTTGGCAGGCAAAAGGCTGCGGCTGATGGTTTTGGTGGTTTCGCCGGTTTCGTTATCGGTGAGAATGGCCTGATGGCCTTCAAAGCGGTCGATAGTATAGTGTGACATCAATTCTCCTTTTTATTGTGGTTCAAGCAGGGTAAAATGATTTTTCCGGCAAGTGATGAGCTTGTCTTTTTTCATTTTGGACAGGGCGGTGGACAGGGCGCTGCGATCGACGCCCAAGTAATCGGCTAATTCCTGGCGGTTGAGGGGGATATCAAAGGTGTCGCTGTTTTGGATATCAGCCTGTTGGGAAAGATAGGATAACACCTTTTGACGGATGGAGTGTTTGGAGGCGTGTTCGACCCGGCGGGATAAAGCGAGGGTTTTTTGAGCCAGCAGAGGAACCAGACCAGAAAGCAACGCAGCGGTATAGGGACAATGGGACCGGGGGTCGAGACTGTTGTGAATGTCTAAAAACAGCACCGTTACCGGGGTGGTGGCAACGGCCCACACATCCATTGGTTCGTGACGCAGACAGGCGTAGACCTCGCCAATGATCCGGCCGCGGCCTGCATGGCCCAGAATCAGCCGGGCGCCCCAGAAATCCTCCCGTTCCAACAGAACGTCGCCGGACAGTAGAATGCCAAGGCGGGTCAACGGCTCATGGACGGGAAACAAGACCTCTTCTGGGGAAAAAGTCTGACAGCTGGCGTTCAGGCATTTTAACGCATCGGTCAGATGGCCGTTGGGAATGGCGGAAAAAAGCGGGTGACGGGCAAGCAGCGTGATTTGCGCCGGGGACAGTTCCATCACAGAGCCCCCTGAGTGCTGTCCAGCGGTAAAAGGGGTTCGGGGATTTCCCGGAATGGACACAGATTCTTTTCCAGCCACGCAACATCCAGCCAGGTGCCGTTTTTGTAGCCACATTTTGAAAAACACCCGACTTTACTGAAACCCAGGGATTCATGAAAGTGAACGCTGGCGGTGTTGGTGTCGGCAATGCAGGCAAAGGCCCGGGAAAAATGCTGAAACCCCA
>JAQWCN010000145.1 GCA_028705955.1 Eubacteriaceae bacterium | reverse complement strand
ACGCCGCCATCGCGACCTACGCCCATCTCAAAACCCTTCTTGACGCATCCGATGTCCGGGAACTGGTTCCTGTGGGGTCCCGGGGCATCGCCTGGGAAACCGAAATTGTAGCCGGACTCCACCACCTGCACCCCCGGTTCGACCCGGCCTGCTCCCTGGATCTTCACCAGTCCGGTGGCCCCTCCACCTGCGTGCTGGCCATTATGCGCCCCGCCTGCTTTCGGCGTTTAAGCAAGCAACTGCCCCTTCAGAAAGTTGCCGACCTCAACGCCATGTACTGATTAACAACCCGGCTTCCGGATCTTGACCCGGAGCCGGATTTTTATTTCTTAAATTTTTTTCTTTCCGCAAAAAAGGATTGACAAAAATATTCAGAGGCTTTATCATATTACTCATAAGTAATGTGAAAGATCTTTCGTGTCATTTTTACAGGAGCGCCCCAGGCAAGCTGTTTTATTTTCCAGGAGCCCTCCGGAAAGAAGTCTCTATGAATTTAAAACCTTATTTGCCGGAAACGGCAGCCCTGACAAAATATTTATTTTTCACCGGCAAAGGCGGCGTCGGCAAAACCAGCGTCTCCTGCGCTACGGCTCTGAGCCTGGCCGACAGCGGTCACCGGGTCTTTTTAATCAGCACCGATCCGGCCTCCAACCTTCAGGACGTTTTTGAAACCGATCTGGATAACAAGGGAAAGACCATTCCCGGCGTTCCCGGTCTCACCGTGGCCAACCTCAACCCCGAGGAAGCCGCCAAAGAATACCGGGAATCCGTTGTCGGCCCCTACCGGGATAAAATGCCGGCATCCGTCATTCAGAATATGGAAGAACAGCTATCCGGATCCTGTACGGTGGAGATTGCCGCGTTTAACGAATTCTCCCACTTTATTACCGACGACACCTTAAGAACCCGTTACGATTATATTATTTTTGACACCGCCCCCACCGGCCACACCTTGCGGATGCTGGAGCTGCCCTCGGCCTGGAATTCATTTATCGATCAAAATACCACCGGCGCTTCCTGCATGGGGCAGCTCTCCGGGCTTGGAGATAAAAAGGCCATGTACGCCAAGGCTGTCGCCACCTTGTCCGATCCTGGCGCCACCACGCTGATGCTGGTCGCCCGGCCGGAAAAAACACCACTGCTGGAAGCCCGTCGGGCCTCCCGGGAACTCGCCGGCTTCGGTATTCAAAATCAAAAGCTGATTATCAACGGGCTTTTAGACCATGCCCTGGCCGGGGACGCCGTGTCCGAAGCCTTTTACCGCAAACAACACGCCGCGTTAAACGCCATGCCCGAAGACCTGAAAACTTATCCCGCCGCAATGGTCCCCCTGCGTTCTTACACGATCAGCGGCATTGCCAACATCCGCCGGATGCTGACCCCTGAACCCCCGGTGACCACTTCATCCCCAACGACTCCGGATGCTTTTCCCGGGCTGTCCCCTCTCATTTTTGATCTGGACAAACGGAACAAAAAAGTTATCTTCACCATGGGCAAAGGCGGCGTCGGCAAAACCACCATCGCCACGGCCATCGCCCTGGGGCTGGCCAAAATGGGAAAGCACGTTCACTTGACCACCACCGATCCCGCCGGTCATATCAGTGCCCGGTCCCTGAACAATCCCAACATCGACGTCAGCAATATCGACGAAGCCCGGGAGCTGGAAAAATACAGGGATGAGGTCATCGGTAAAGCCCGGGCCAACGGATTGTCCCAGGCCGACATCGACTATATCGAAGAGGATCTGCGCTCTCCCTGTACCCAGGAGATTGCGGTGTTCCGGGCTTTTGCCAATATCGTCGAAAAAGCGGAGGACCGTGTGGTCGTCATCGACACGGCCCCCACCGGCCACACCCTGCTGCTTTTAAACTCCACCGAAAGTTACAACAAAGAAATGGAGCGGTCCCATGCAGACATCCCAGACGCCGTGCGTCATCTGCTGCCCCGGCTTAAAAACCCGGCGGAAACCGAGGTGGTTATTGTCACCCTGCCTGAGGCCACGCCCTATTACGAAGCCCACCGGCTGGAAGAAGATTTAAACCGGGCCGGTATCGCCAACACCTGGTGGGTCATCGGCGCCAGTCTCCAGGCCACCGATACCCGGGATCCATTTCTTCAAGTCCGGGCCGCCGGTGAAATCCCCTGGATCACCCGGATCGCCCGGGAATCTGGTGGGCACTACGCCGTGATCCCCTGGCAGGCCTGACCCGCAAATAATTTTATGATCAATCCATTTAAAAGAAAGAGGTAAAAAAATGAGTAAAGTTGAAATTTTTGATCCATCCATGTGCTGTTCCACCGGCGTCTGCGGACCCGGGGTCGATCCGGAGCTTCTGCGGGTCGCCACCATGATCAGTGGTCTTGAAAAACTGGGAAAAGACATCACCCGGCACAATTTATCCGAAAAACCCCAGGCTTATGTAGATAACGAAGCCGTCAATACAACACTGATGAACGAAGGCGCCGACGTGCTGCCCATCACCCTGGTGGACGGCGAAGTGCGCAAAAAAAGCAACTACCCCACCAATGACGAACTTCTGGCCTGGACTGGCACCAGCCGCTCCGAAATCACCTCTTCCATTTTGGAAGAAAAACCGGCTTCATCTGGGGGATGCTGTTGCGGCGGCAAAAAAGAATCCAGCGGATGCTGCAATTGAGTCCGGCACCCCACGCTCTCACCATTCCCGATCTGCTTAAATTACTGGCGGATCCCACCCGGCTGCGCATTTTAAATCTACTTTCCCACGGGGAGCGGTGCGTGTGCGAACTCACCTACCTGCTGGATATCAAACAATCCAACCTCTCCAAACATTTGGGAGCCTTGAGCCGCAGCCACGTCATTACCAGTGATCGCCGGAATAAATTTGTCTTCTACCAGCTGGATGCTTCCTTTTTAAAAGCTTACCCCTTTGCCGGGGAAATTCTCACCGCCATTAAAAAGGAACCGCCCTTTACCACCGACGACCGCAACGACCAGGCCTATTGCGACAGCGATTTGACCCGGGACTGCCTGTGTGCCTCGTCCGAAACAAAGGCCCGTCCTGAAAAACACTCAGGAACCCGTCAGTGATTTTCAGGCAAAACCTGAATTTTCGGTTTTGCTTCTGCATTTTACACCATCAAAATGAAAAAATCTGCCGGACGACGGCAAAGCAAAAAGAGTCGTCGTACGGCAGACCCTTTTCCATTCATCCAAGAAACGGCAGCTTTGATTTTTCAAAGCTGCCGTTTCTTGGTGTTATGGAGCAAACCCATCCTTTCCATGACGGATACCCTTTTCCCTTCCCGGCTATTGAGAACGGGAATCTGGTTTCCCAGCGGATGTCAACAATTCATCACTGTCGGGCGATACCGCCATTACCAGCCCAGGACTTTCAACTCAGGCTCCGGTAAATTCGCTGGCCGGTGCCACCAGCGGAAGCGCTGCGTCCACATCCTCCTCTGGGGAGGATGCTTTGACGGAGGCGACCCTCACTTCCGCCCTCACGAGTCTTGCTAAAAGAACGGTGATGACAGCCATCACAAAGGGCCTTATTAAAGTGAACACCCAAACAGGGGACGATAAGCTCACCCATTACCTCATTACCACCGGCTTAGGCGCAGGTACCTCCCTCACCCTTACACAGATGAAGGCACAGCTGAATGCCATCAGCGGCCAGATCACCCAGGTGCAGTCTTCGGTGGACCATATGAACGCTTCTATGGAGAGTCAGTTCACCCAGGCCAGCCAGACCCAGCTGCGGGAGGCCTATTACGACGATCTCTCGGAGCTGGATAAGATCTATAACGATGTCAACGACAAGTGGACCAATTATAATAATTATATGGTTACGGCTTTCGACTATGTTGCCACGGATAATGGTCAACCCATTGAGAATGCCGATGGCAGTTATAAGATATTGGGGAACACCCCCTGAAGAGGTGGCAGAAAACACGAAGCTCTATAATGATGCCATCAAACAAGCCCAGGACTATCTGGATCACAACGTCAATATGTCTGACATGGACAAATACATTTCCCGCGTACAGAGCATTGCAGTGTCCACATCTGCCAATCCTTCTGTTTATGACCGGTTCGACGCCTACGCAACGGCATGCTATCCCTTTACCTATCAAACCGTGGGGCCGGCCAACGCTCTGCTCCAGTACGTTTCCGGCATTCAATACGAAGCCTACCTGCTCTATTCTGAACGGGCCTACGATAACGTGCTGGAT
>JAQWCN010000144.1 GCA_028705955.1 Eubacteriaceae bacterium | reverse complement strand
GTGGAACATGGCGATACCAAAACCTGCAGCATCATGACCTATGGTTACAATCCGGGCTTGGCAGAATGGAGCCCCTTCCACGGGGGCGAAAGCGCCGTTATTGAATCCCTGGCAGAAGTGGTAGCCATGGGGGGCGATTTCAGAAAAACCCGTCTGAGTTTTCAGGAATATTTTGAACGTTTAGGACAAGATCCATCAAAATGGGGACGTCCTTTTGCGGCTTTGCTCGGCGCGTTTGAAGCGCAAAAAGCCATGGGCGTTCCCGCAATTGGCGGGAAAGACAGCATGTCCGGAACGTTCGAAGAATTGACTGTACCGCCAACGTTAATCTCCTTTGCGGTGACGGCGGATACCATTGATCATATCGTGACGAATGAACTGAAAGAAGCAAACAGTCCGCTGGTTTTGTTTAAAATTGAACGGGACGCCAACGGCCTGATTGATTTTAAAGCGGCCGCGCAGATGTTTGACAGCATCAAACAAATGGTCCGGAGCGGTCAAATTTTAGCGGCCAGAGCGGTTGGGCAAAACGGGTTGATGGAAGCCATTACCAAAATGGCATTTGGGAATAAGATCGGCGTTTGCCTGGATGAAAGCCTGACCGAAGAAATGCTTTTTGCCCCAGATCCGGGAAGTATCATTGCAGAAGTGTCCGGGCCGGTAAAAGCAGGCAAAGTGATTGGTAAAACGGATCAACAGCCGGTCATAAAAGTGGGAGAAACAACGTTATCCCTTGACGATTTGATCGCCCGGTGGCAGAAACCATTGTGGGATGTATACCCGGAAAATACGACAGTCGAAGGAACGGCAAAAAATGTGCTTTACAAAAAAGGACCAGTGGTTTCTTCCGCAGAATCCTTTACAGCTCCCCGGGTCTTTATTCCGGTATTCCCGGGAACCAATTGCGAATATGATTCGGTCAGAGCCTTTGAACGGGCAGGAGCCGTGGCAAAAACGGTGATCTTCCGGAACCATACCACCCAGGATATAGAAGACTCGGTTACAGAAATGGCTGCAGCGATCAATCAGTCACAGATGATCATGATTCCCGGTGGCTTTTCCGCTGGAGATCAGCCGGACGGTTCCGGGAAATTTATCGCAACGGTCTTTAGAAATCCGGTCATCGCTGATGCAGTGATGCATTTGATCAAAAATCGTGACGGGCTGATGCTGGGAATTTGCAACGGCTTCCAGGCACTGATTAAACTGGGACTGCTGCCCGATGGACAAATTAAAGAACTGACGCCGGATATGCCGACGCTGACCTACAACACGATCGGCCGTCATATTTCAGCGATTCCCATGACCAAGGTGGTTTCCAATCTTTCACCCTGGCTTTCGGGAGCGATTTTAGGCGGGGTTTATAAGGTGCCGGTCTCCCACGGGGAAGGACGCTTTATTGCGGATGAAACCATGATGAAGCGTTTGATTGAAAAAGGACAAATTGCGACACAGTATGTCGATTTTGATGGCAATGCAACAATGGATGGCGCTTATAATCTCAACGGATCTGTTTATGCGGTGGAAGGCATTTCCAGTGCAGATGGGCGTGTTCTCGGAAAAATGGGACATTCAGAAAGAATTGGTAAGGGTTTGTACAAGAATATTCCGGGGGAAAAAGATCAGAAAATCTTTGAATCCGGCGTAAATTATTTTAAATAAATATTTATTTTTAAGGAGAAAACAATGCCAAAAGTTGCGGTAATCATGGGGAGCGATTCGGATTTTGATGTGGTAAAAAAATGTTTGATCGCTTTGGAACGTTTTGATATTGATTATGAAGCAGAAGTGATTTCTGCCCATCGTAATCCGGAAAAAATCTTTGATTTTGCCAACAATGCAGAAGCAAAGGGATTTGAACTGATTATTGGAGCAGCGGGAAAAGCAGCTCATTTGCCAGGGGTGATTGCAGGCATTACACCATTGCCGGTGATTGGGATTCCAATCAAAACTTCCTTTCAGGGGGGGATGGACTCACTGCTGTCAATCGTTCAGATGCCATCAGGGGTTCCTGTGGCAACCGTTGCGATTAACGGAGCGGAAAATGCCGGAATTTTGGCAGCCCAGATGCTTTCTATAAAATATCCTGAAATTCGGGATAAAATGAAGGCTTATAAAATCGAACTGAATGACGCGGTAGAAGCTAAGAATGAAAAACTGCACAAATTAATGCAGTAGTTTTTAACAATCATCAAAAGGAGAATAACGTTATAATGAAAAAACTGGAACAGATTTACGAAGGCAAAGCAAAAAAAGTTTTTAAGACAGACGATCCTGATCTGTATATCATTGATTATAAAGATGACGCAACCGCAGGAAATGGCGCTAAAAAAGGAACCATTGCCGGAAAAGGCGTCATCAATAATAAAATGACGTGTTCGATTTACAAAATGCTGGAAAGCAAGGGGATTCCGACCCACTTGGTTAAAATGCTTTCCGACACGGAACAACTGGATAAAGCGGTCACCATTTTTCCGCTCGAAGTGATTGTCCGGAATACAGCGGCAGGATCCATGAGCAAGCGGGTGGGTGTGCCTGAAGGTACCGTCTTGACAGAACCCATTTTTGAACTGAGCTATAAAAATGATGATTACAACGATCCGTTGATCAACGATGACTATGCTGTTGCATTGAATCTTTGCACCCGGGATGAAATGTCGCAAATTCGGGAAATGACTTTAAAAATCAATGATATTTTAAAAGCTTATTTTCTGGAAAAAGGGGTTAACCTGGTTGACTTTAAAATTGAATTTGGTAAAACCAATGATGGGGCGATTGTCCTGGCCGACGAAATTTCACCGGATACCTGCCGTTTTTGGGATGTAAAAACAGGGGAAAAATTGGATAAGGACCGTTTTAGACGAGATATGGGCAATATTGAAGAAGCTTATCAAGAAATGTTAAAACGGGTCGACGGCTAAATTTAAAAATGTCGTGGGAGCGTTTCTATCGGTAACAGAGGGGGATTAACCTGGAGGATAAAATAAATTAATGACTTGTGATAAATTTCATGATGAATGCGGTGTCGTAGGGATTTACCATCCGGATAAGGAAAAAAATGTTTCATCTTATCTTTATTATGGCTTATTCGCATTGCAGCACCGTGGACAGGAAAGCGCCGGGATCGCCGTCAGCCGGAATAAAAAGATAAATCTTTATAAAGATGATGGGTTGGTATCCGATGTTTTTAAAGGCAGTCAATTAAAAAAATTGAAAGGGAATGTGGGTATCGGACATGTCCGGTACCCTACTTCTGGTGGCAGGGGAGTTGTCAATTCCCAACCACTTTTTGTAAATATTAAAAATCTGGATATTGCGCTGGCGCACAATGGCAACCTGATTAACGATCAGGCATTGAGGGAAATGCTGGAAGATAGTGGCGTCGTTTTTCAGACAACCATTGATACGGAAGTCATGGTGGATATTCTGGCCCGGGGGCTTCGCCACGGTCTGGTGGAATCCATTCAGCGTATGGTTGAAATCATAAAAGGAGCCTATGCACTGGTCATCATGATGGATGACAAACTTATTGGCGTTCGGGATCCTTTTGGTATCCGGCCGATTTGTATTGGGAAAAAGGACGATATGTATGTGCTGGCTTCGGAAAGCTGCGCCATTGATGCGATTGGCGGCAAACTGATCCGGGATATGGATCCAGGTGAAATTGTGGTCATTGACGAAAATGGCTTAACGTCTTATGGACAGAACAATTGGGTTGGCAAACGGGCGTGTATTTTTGAACAGATCTATTTTGCCCGTCCCGATTCCATTATGGAAAACCGAAGCGTCTATCAGGCCAGACACACGGCCGGAAGAATTCTGGCTCAGGAAAGTCCGGTGGAAGCCGATGTGGTCATTGGGGTTCCTGATTCCGGCATTCCGGCAGCGGTAGGTTATGCAGAAGAATCCGGAATTCCCTATGGTGTCGGTCTCATTAAAAATAAATACAGTGGCCGGACATTTATTCAGCCCAATCAGACCATGCGTGAGGAAGGCGTTCGTCTGAAACTCAATCCACTTCGGGAGACCATTGAAGGTAAACGGGTCATCGTCATTGATGATTCCATTGTCCGGGGGACAACCAGCAAGCGATTGGTCGCCATTCTGCGGGATGGCGGGGCCAAAGAAGTGCATTTCAGGGTTTCAAGCCCACCGGTCACGCATACCTGCCATTTTGGTATTGATACGCCCCGGAGAAAATTTTTAATCGGAGCGAAA
>JAQWCN010000143.1 GCA_028705955.1 Eubacteriaceae bacterium | reverse complement strand
ATCATTGAAAAAGATAATAGAGAAAGCAATACTGATGAAAATACCATTCCTGTTCTCAGGAATGCGGCATTTCACCGTAAAAAGATTGAATCACTTTGTAATAAAACAAGTCAAAAAATCATTTATATCCAGGCCGATACCGGTTGGGGGAAAACAACGGCCCTTAGCCTTTGGGCCGAAGGAATCAAAGAATCGGTTTACTGGTTAACGCTTCAACAAGAGCACAATCAATGGAGCCGGTTACGCCCGGCTTTGGAACAGGCGTTAATGGCTTTGGAAAACAAGCCATCACCGGTCGTTACTTTGTTTGAAAAAAACAAGCGGGTTTGCGACGATAAAGAGGATCATTTTTCATGGAAAAAGCGCCGGATTGTCATTCTGGATGATTTTTACCACATAACAGATCCGCAAACCCTGGAACATGTCGCGGATTTTTTTGAAAATGGACCGGAGCCTGTCCAGTTTATCGTTTTGGGACGGCAGCCGTTGCCCCAGACACTGCAATCTTTTCATATTCAGGGCCAGCTGTGTTTGATGACCCATGAAAATCTGTGCTTTGATCAAGAGGAAACCCAAAAATATCTTAAACGTCAGGGGTGCATTGTTTCTATTGAAGCACTTCAGGATATTCAACGGGTATCAGAAGGATGGCCTCCATTTATAAATGCGATCGCCCTTGAAATCAGTCAAAATAATGGAAAGATGATTGATGGTGAAGGCTATCATTATGCACGTGGGATGCTCAACGGTTTGGTGGAAGAAAAGGTTTTGAACTTTTTGGATGGCGAACTAAAAGCATGTGTGCTCCTACTGTCGTTTCTCGACTGCTTTTCAATTTATGAGGGCAAAGCATTGACGGGAATGGATCAACTCCCGGAATTATTGAATCGACTTTTAAAACAAAGCAGCGTCATCCAGAAGACAGGAAAGCACCGTTATAGTTTTCAGTCCAATGTTTATGGTAATATCACAGAGATCCGGGAAATCCGGGTACCCGGATCCCAACGGGATGCAGCCTGCAAACGGATCGGCCGGTATTATGAAAATCAGGGATACACACAAAAAGCACTTCAGTTTTATTTTAAACGGGATATATATCCGGAATGTGTCCGGGTTATAAAAGATCTTTTGAAAAAAGCGCCGGTTGACCGGAGCTATTATGCTATTGAGGACTATTTAAAACAGCTCCCGGAAGCGATGATTAAAGAAGAACCCCTGTTGGTCGGGGGTAAGGCGATGAGTGCGGTGCTTAACGACCGGGTTGAGGAATCAAAATACTGGTATCAGGTGTTGATCAATATGCGCAAGACATTGCCGCGGACGGTTCAGAAAAAAGAAAAACTGGAAGGGATTATTGCCCATGCGAAAATTGCACTCCCTACGGTTTGTGATGATAAATCGCTCATTGCCATTGTCGGCAGTTGTGTGAAAGTATGTATCAATTCAGGATTTGAATTTTATCCTTTTTCCATCACAGGCAACCAACCGCGAATTATGGCGGGAAGCCGGGATTTCTCCAATTGGACCTTTCACACCGGAATTCTAAAAAAGTTTTTGAGCAAGCCCCTTGAGTTTATTCTTGGCAAAAAAGCGGGGGCAGTGATCAGTACAGGAATAGCAGAAAAGTATTATCAGTATGACCAGCTGTCTCAATGCATGATCGACGTGTCGGAAGCGCTGACAAAAAGCAGGAAAGTCCAGGCGTTGGATATCCTGTTTGTGGATCAGGCCATCATTGCCCAGATTCAGCAGGCTAATGGTGAAATGGCAAGGGCCAGGGAAACGATCAGCCGGTTAAAAGTACAATTAACCAGGGCCAATGAACTGGAGTTACTGGTTAATGTCCGGGCATTTAGCGCCCTTCAGGATCTCCTTGAAGGGAAAAATAAAGAAGCTCTGGAATGGGCACAAAATTGTACACCGGACGAAAATCAGAGATTTCGGGTCATCGACCGCTATGTTTATCTGATTAAGATCAGAGTATACTTATGTAATGACTTGTTCACCCGGGCCTTGCCACTGATCGATCTGCTGAATCATTATGCTGTTGATTATTCCAGAACCTATAATATAATTGAAACCCTCATTCTTAAAGCCATTTGCCTGGATCAAATGCAAGAGGAAAACATGGCAAAAGAAACCATGCTTCAAGCCATCCAATTGGCGGAAGACTATAATTTTGTCCGCGTTTTTGCAGATGAAGGCGATGGGTGTGGAGCGGTATTGGAAAAAATAGAAAAAGATAACACCATTCCTGGTTCTGTGTTTTTTTCACGCATTTTGGCGGCGACCCAAGCCTTTTACAGGAAGCATCCTAATTATTATAAAAAGAAACAAGATCATAAAGGAACCTTGCTGACCCGGTCAGAACAAAATGTTTTAGAGGAGATGGCCGGTGGAAAAACCAATGCAGAATTGGCCCGGACCTTAGGAATTACAGTTGCGACCGTTAAAACCCATATCAACCGGATTTTTAGTAAGCTGGAGGTGAGCAATCGGGTCCAGGCGTTGATCAAAGCCCAAGAACTTGGAATTATTGAGCTAATAACTAAAAATCAACCCTAGGGTTGACGACATTACAGAATAGTTTAAGTAAAATAAAACCTATAGAGAGAAAAATAGCGAAACGGTTATTCTTTAAAGCCCGATTATGAGGATCAACAATGAAAGCATTAAATCATCGGACAGATGAAGAAGGCTTCGTTTTCTCCCAAAAAACTTCTGCTTTAGAAGTTAAATACAAATATAGGATAAAACGGAATGAATAAAGCAATCACTATGGTGGCATCAAAAAAAGAAAAAGTGGAAAAACCCTTATTGATTGAATAAGTGGTTTTTCCATTTTTTGGATTGGGCAAAAATGGAATGAAAGGGGTAAAAGATTGGTAAAGGGAAGAGCAAAAATTGTAGTGTTATTAACAGCAGTCCTTTTATTGGGGGCGCTATTTTGTGGTGGCAATGTTTTGGCGGAGGAAAGTCAAATACAAGACACCAAAGAAGGGGCGACGATAACCATCGATTCAAAGACCTTTCCGGATAAAAATTTCCGCAATGGGGTCATTAACAATATAGCAGGCGGGCAAACAACACTGACCCAGGATATGATTGATCATACAACGTTAATGAATGTCAATGACCAATCCATTCAGGATTTAACAGGCATTAGCTATTTTTCAAATCTGGAAACCTTAAACTGTGCAAACAATCATTTAACCAGCTTGAATTTATCCCAGAATAAAAGACTGACATCGTTAAATGCAAGTGGACAAACCTATGATTCTTTGCCGGTATCCAGTATTCACTTCTTTGGAACCTATATTTGGAATGTGGATTTGTCTCCATTACATGCACTGGGTATGGATTATTCAAAAGTAAAATTGAATTTACCCTGGAATCTGGAAAATGGTAAAGCTCATTCTGTGGGAAGGCAATGCCCGCAAGAATTAGCCTATAATTATTTAACGGATGATCCTCAAAATAGTACCATGGATGTGACCGTTCATTTGAAGAATGGGGTCACCCCGGTAACCCCGGTAAAGACAATAGTGAATGATACTGTGTCAGTAAAAGGTCAGCAGGGAAAAACGGTGTCCCTGCCGGAAAAACCGGAAGGCGCAACGTATGGAACACCCAAAAGCAGTGGAAAGCTTGCATTGACGGAGATCAGCATTGATAAAACCATGCAGATAAATGGCTACAAGTTGATTTACACAGCACCGGAAAGTGAAGTGGGACAGACTGGAATCATCACCATTCCGGTCACCGGGGCTAAGGCGAATGAAAATTATACCATTACGGTAAAAGTGACATCTGTTATTCCTGTTGATGAGACCAATTTTCCGGATGAAAGGTTTCGAAAATGGGTAACGGCTAATGTTACAGCGGGTAAAAATGAATTGACCCAAGAAATGATTAGAAATACAACAGCTATCAATGTCGAAAGTCAATCGATTCAAAGTTTGAAAGGAATTGACTATTTTACAAGCCTGGAAACATTAAACTGTGCCGATAATCAATTAACCAGTCTGGATTTATCAAAAAATAAGGCCATCCGTACGGGTGAGTACAGCCATCAAACCACCACGTTGCCCGTATCCGGGGGATCCGGACTCTGGCAGGTCGATTTATCGCCGTTGAAAAAGGGTGGAATGGATTATGCAAAAGTTATAGTAACCAGTGGAAACGCGACATTGGATTCGCAAAGCGGAATGGTTACATTCACCACATCAGAATGTCCCAACACCCTCACGTATACTTATTCAACGGACGATCCGAAGAGCAGGACCATAGATGTAACAA
>JAQWCN010000142.1 GCA_028705955.1 Eubacteriaceae bacterium | reverse complement strand
AGCGCCGACCATGGGGTTATTGCCCATACCGATCAGGCCCATCATTTCAACATGAGCAGGAACGGAGGAAGAACCGGCAAACTGTGCGTCGGAATGCATCCGGCCCATGGTATCAGTAAAGCCATAAGAAGCAGGACCAGCGCCCATATTATCCGGATGGAGGGTACGGCCTGTACCACCGCCGGAAGCGACTGAGAAATATTTCTTGCCCTGTTCGATACATTCTTTTTTATACGTGCCGGCAACCGGGTGTTGGAAACGGGTCGGGTTGGTGGAGTTTCCGGTGATGGAAACATTCACGCCTTCTTTGTGCATGATGGCGACGCCTTCGCGCACATCGTTGGCCCCGTAGCAGTTGACCGCTGCGCGTTCCCCTTCGGAGTAGGCGGTGCGGCTGACTTCTTTGAGTTCGCCGGTGTAATAATCATAATCGGTTTTAACATAGGTAAAGCCGTTGATTCTGGAGATGATTAAAGCGGCGTCTTTGCCCAGACCGTTTAAGATAACCCGCAGGGGTTTTTGACGGACTTTGTTGGCAGAGCGGGCGATTCCGATGGCGCCTTCAGCGGCGGCAAAGGATTCGTGGCCGGCCAGGAAAGCAAAGCAGTCGGTTTTTTCATCCAGCAGCATGGCTCCCAGATTTCCGTGGCCCAGGCCAACTTTACGCTGTTCGGCAACAGAGCCGGGAATGGTAAAGGACTGAAGGCCTTCGCCGATGATTGAAGCGGCTTCTGCCGCTGTTTTGGCGCCGCGCTTAAAAGCTAAAGCCGCACCCATGGTGTAGGCCCAGCAGGCGTTATCAAAACAGATCGGCTGAACGTCCCGGACAATCTGAGCGACATCCACGCCTTTGTCGTCACAGATTTTTTTGGCGTCTTCCAGGGAAGCAATGCCATTTTCGGCCAGAACTTTGGTGATTTTATCAATACGTCTTTCGTAACTTTCAAATAATGCCATGTGATTACCTCCTATTGTTCCCGCGGGTCAACATATTTGGCAGCATTATCATACTGGCCATAGTGACCGGAAGCTTTTTCCAGCGCTTCTTTGGGATCCACACCATTTCTGATGGATTCCATCATTTTACCCAGGTGAACAAAAGCGTAGCCGACAATTTCGTCCTTTTCGTTCAGGGCAATTTTGGTGACATAGCCTTCGGCCATTTCAAGGTAACGGGGACCTTTGGACAAGGTGCCATACATGGTACCGATTTGGCTGCGCAGCCCTTTGCCCAAGTCTTCCATGCCAGCGCCGACAGGCAGGCCATTTTCAGAAAAAGCGGTCTGGGTTCTGCCGTAAGCGATCTGGAGGAACAATTCACGCATGGCGGTATTGATGGCATCGCAGACCAGGTCGGTGTTTAAGGCTTCCAGAATGGTTTTGCCCGGCAGAATTTCTGATGCCATGGCGGCAGAATGGGTCATTCCGGAGCAACCGATGGTTTCAATCAGGGCTTCCTGGATGATGCCGTCCTTCACATTTAAGGTTAATTTACAGGCTCCCTGTTGTGGTGCGCACCAACCAACACCGTGGGTCAAGCCGGAAATGTCTGTCACTTCTTTTGATTTAACCCATTTCCCTTCTTCAGGAATAGGGGCAGGACCGTGATCAGCGTTGCTGGCGACACGGCACATGTTTTTGACTTCTTCCGAATATTCCATTCACATAACTCCCTTCAAATTTATCATATTATGGTAAAAATTTCCATGTCCCAATTATAATATGGATTTCTTTAAAAGAACACAGTAATTTTTTGTTTTTTGTGACTATTTGGAGAAAAAACGGGGAAATTGGCCACAATCTTACCTTTACTGGGCAAAAAGTTTTGTTGTAGGTTAAAGGGAAATCAGGTAAAATGACAATCGGATAAGTATGCAATAAAAAAGAGAACTAAAAGATTTTGAAATAGATAATGAGGTGGGTCTATGGATTATACACATAAATTTTCGTCAGGTGCCCTGCATATGGATCATATGATCGAGGAGTATCTGTCCCTGAGAAAAACCAGGGGGTATTGTCAAAAATGCCCCAAATACGGAAAGTATTGGTCTTGTCCTGAATTTGGATTTGATGAAAAGATCTTCTTAAATGAATTCAAATTCATGTATCCCATTGGCCGGGAATATCAAATTCCTAAAAAGGACCGGCAAAAGGTGATCGGCATTCAGGCGTGCGCCAATTACTGCACCGAAGTTCACAATGCGATGAAGGTGGAATCCTGGCGGGATTTGCTCCAGCTGGAAAAGGATATCCCCGGAACCATCACCCTGATGCCGGGCAACTGCCATATCTGTGATGTGGCCGGGATTGGATGCGCCCGGACCAAGGGGCTCAAGTGCCGCCACGCGCACATGATGCGTTTTTCGCTGGAAGCGCTGGGCTTTGACGTGGATGCGATCAGTAAGTTTGAAATCGGGCTGCTCATGCGTTGGCCCCGGGAAGGGCATTTGCCGGAAAAACTCTCCTGTGTGATGGCGGTGCTTTCCAACGAAAAGATTCCCATGGGGGTGATCAAACAGCATTTTCCGGATCAGAAGAAAAGCTACCTCAAGGCGGGGCAGACCATTTTGGGCGGGGAAGAAGCGCCAAAAGCCAAACGGGTGGATTCCTGGCTGGATCATCAGGCGGAAGAACTGATGGAAAAAGAAGAACAGGAGGATTCCCACAGCAGCTGGCTCGGGTTTAAGAGTGAAGCGTTGGACAGTGGCGATTATGTGAAAGACCGGACCTGGGCCGAAGGGGATGAAGAGTATCCCGATGCTCCGCCGGAAGTGGACGATGTTCTGGAAGGGGACCGGGTCGCAGCGGTGCCTCCGGCCGAAACCAAAGCGCCGGTTAAAAAGATGGAACCGGCGGCGCCGGCAGGACCCCAGCCGGAAGATGTGGATGAAGACGGCAATCCCAAATACAAATGGCTCGGGTTTAAACGCTCACCGGACGAAGCGACGGAAATCATGATGGACCGGCCGATTCCCAAATTTTCCCTCAGTGAGGAAGAAAAGGCAGCGAAAGCGGCGGCGGAAAAACAGGAAGCTTCGGACAATCCGGATCAACCGGCGGATGAGCAGGCCGGCGAAACGCCGGAACCGGCAGAATCTGAAAGTCCGGACGCCGGCCCGGGTGCAGAAACCGATCCGCCGGCGGGCGGGGAAGGCCCCGATACCGATCCGGGCGTTGCCAGGGGGCATAACCCCATGTTTGACAAACAGACCTTTATTCTGGAAGAAATGGAACAGGCGTTGCGCCGGGAAATGCCGGACGCTTCGGACGCTCAGATTTACACGATGCTCAAGGACGCCTTGAGCAAGGAAATTGAAGCCGGGGGACAACAGCAGCCGGAATCCCGGAAAGCGGAACCGAAAACCGTTCGGGCTTCGGTAGATGCCGGGCCGAAACCGGAACCGGAAGTTCAGAAAGAACCCGAACCGGTTGTGCTGCCGGATGCATCGTCGGTGGCGGACGTTTTGGGAGCAGCCCTTAAGATCGCCCAGGCGGTGGTCTCAGAGCCGGAACCGGAACCTGAACCGGAACAGAGCGAACCGGCAGCGGAGCAGGAAAAAGCAGCGGCTCCGGAAGCGGAAAGCGCAGATGCGCCGCCGGAACCTCAGCCGGACAGTTCCAATGAAGAACCGGAAGAAGAAGAGGACGACAGCAAATACAAATGGCTGGGTTTTAAACAGGATGTAAAAGAAGACGACGGTTTTAAAAAAGGCGGCTGGAAAAAGAATTATTAGAGGCAATGACGTGCGGACAACCGGATCATGGCTAATAAAAAAATAAAGGAGATTACAATGTACTACAATGCGGATATTGGTGTTTTTGGCGGATCGGGATTTTATGAACTGGGAAAAGATTACCGGTGTATTGACGTGGACACGCCTTACGGCAAGCCTTCGGACAAGGTGAGTCTCCTGGATGTCAACGGAAAGAAAGTCGCCTTTATTCCCCGGCACGGCAAGGGGCATATTTACAGCCCGTCGGAAGTGAATTACCGGGCCAATGTGGACGCGCTGGCCCAGCTTGGCGTCAAAGCGATTATTTCTCCCAATTGTGTCGGTTCGCTGCGGGCAGATTACGCCCCCGGGGATTTCGTGGTGACCGATCAGTATATTAATCTTTCATCGGGCCGGAAGGATACCTTCTTTCAAAGTCCCCAGGTGGAACATTTGAGTTCGGCCGATCCCTATGACGAAACCCTGCGCCAGTACGCCATGGAAGAAGGCACCAAAATGGGCCACACCATGCACGACGGCGGCACCACCGTTGTGGTGAACGGGCCCCGTTTCTCCACCCGGGCCGAAAGCAAAATGTTTGC